>JAKBSX010000663.1 GCA_021844725.1 Actinomycetes bacterium
CTGTTAGCGCCCTACTCTGAAGCGCTCCGCAATTTCAGCCCCCGTTGCCCACCATACCCCTTCTTGAGCTGAGATGTACTCAAGGGCTCCACGAAGGGCCTTTATGCGATATGGAAGCCCAGTCAAATAGGGATGGACTGCTATGACCATTACTACAGGGCTATTCGCACCATCGGCGTAAAGCTCATCGAACTGAGAGATTATCAGGTCTCTAAAGCCCTCAGGCGTGAGACAAGCGCGTCCGTATGCCCCCTTGTCGTTTACGTCCATTGAGTAGGGAACCGAGATCAGAGTGGATCCCGCAATCGGCACCTCGAAGGGACGGTCGTCTGCCGCGAAGTCAGCCAGGTAGCCTATTCCGTTCGAAGCAAGCTCACTAAGCGTGTATTCGCTTTGCTGCAAACCCGGGCTCAGCCAGCCCACAGGTCTCTGGCCCCATGAATTCTCGATGTCTTGGATTACACTCGAAATAAGCTCCTTCTCCTCATCAGGCGTGTAGGTGTGCATCTTTCGATTGTTGTAATCGCCGTGACCCATCATGTCCCAACCTCGTTCTGCACATTCCTTCATCCAGTGAGGGAAGTTGCGGGCGAAGGCGGCATTTACCGCACCGGTTCCTCTCACACCGAATCGATCCAGCTCTGCTAGGATTCGAGGCATTCCGGCTCGGTTTCCGTATTCTCGAAGGGCATACTCCCGATAGTCTGGAACCGACTCGCCTCCATCAATCGGATAATGAAGGTCGAAATCCTCGATATTGACCACCACCCACACGGCGATCCTGGCTCCGTTCGGGAGGCTCCAGTTGGAATTTTCAAGGCCTCTGGACGCTTTGATGGTGTTGCCGGTATCAGGCCTTATGGAGAGCTGCGGCTTCATGTCAGACATTGAGATCCTCCAAGGGTATAACGTCGGCGTATTTATGATGTAGGTCGAAAAGACTTATCTTGTGACTCAACAGATGCCGATCGAAAACGCAGTCCTCCACCACCACAACATGAAATCCATAGGCAAATCCGTCAACAGCAGAAGATCTGACACAACCGCTCGTACTCTCGCCGCAGATGACGAGCGTCTCTATACCGTTGGCGTCGAGATGATCGGCTAGATCGGTTCCGAAAAAGGCGCTCGCCCTTCCTTTGTAAACTATGCGGTCTTCGGGCTGCACCTCGAAGTACTCGTCGATAGAGAAGTCGCTCTTGATTTGGCTGATGGATAGCTTGCTCTCGTCCCTGTTTGTAGCCCTACGTGTCTCGTCCTCAGGAACAAGAAGGCGGTCGGAGGTCGTTTGAATTATCGGCCAGCCCGAATTTCTAGCAAGGTCTAACAGCCGCTTTATCTTCGGCTTTGCTTCCCAGGCATAGGGACCGCATGACTTTGGATTCTCCCTAATCGCCTCTAACAACGACATTGGCCCGCTTGGAAATACACTCTCGAACAGATCAATGGATAGAAGTGCCGCTGCGCCCTTTATGCCAACCTCGCGGACGTAGGGCCGATAGACCTCGATGGTCTCTTCGGAAACTACGTCTCGCCAACAGTGATCTTCAAACGACTTTTCGAGATCTGACACCATATCTCTAAACCACCCATTCTCAGGGGTGCATCATTGCAAGGCAGATACTAAGAAGTGCCGCTCTTGCTTGCCCCATACTTTCTCGACATACTCATTGAATCGTGGACTCCTTATGAAAGCAAGGAGGTCCTCTCACTTTCTCGTCAAATCTTCCTTTATTCTTGGGTTCTTATGACATAGATGTGGATCCCAAGTGCCACTGGATTGCGGAGTAATCCCAGTACAAGCCTGACTTTCAGAGTCGAAATTACCCTACAAGAAACGTGCACGGATTCGAACCCCTAAATTTGGAGTTACGAACCATCAAAAAAGGGAGACCGAACCCGTGCGCGCTACTTTTCTAGTCAAGCAGATCCTGGGCCTAAAAGGTGTCGTTGTAAGTGAAGTTTCTGTCTCAGAGGGAGAGGTAGTGGTGAACCTCAAGCTCACCCGTGCCAAGCTTTCATGTCCGAAGTGCAAATATTCAACCAGGTCCTGCTATGACACCAAAACAGTCGACTCCCGCTGGAGACACTTGGACATGGGAGTCCGCCAGACTTGGCTCTCCTGTTCACTGCGGAGACTCAAATGTCCGAGCCATGGAGTGATTACCGAATCGGTGCCATTCGCACGGCCGGTAGCGGAGTCACGTTTTACCCGCGACTTCGAGCACCTGGTGGCCTGGTGTACTGCCAAGGTGGACAAGACCACGGTCACCAAGCTCACCCGCATTGCATGGAGAACAGTAGGCATGATCTGTGAGCGGGTGGTGGCTGAAGAGCTCGACCCAAAGCGTCTGGAGAACTTGTTCCTAGTAGGAGTAGATGAGATCTCCTACCGTAAGCATCACAACTATCTCACCCTGGTCACCAACCACGACAGCGGCAAGATCGTCTACGGCTCTGAAGGCAAAAGCGCAAGTAGCTTAGATGAGTTCTTCGCTGAGCTCGGTCCAGATCGAGCCAGAAAGATAGAAGCTGCCACCATGGACATGGGTCCTGCTTTCGCCAAAGCGTTCACTGAGCACGCTCCGGGTGCCCGGTTATGTCTCGATCCATTCCATATCGTAAAATTGGGAACAGAAGCCCTGGAAGAGGTGAGAAAAGACCTCTGGCGTTAGATGAGGGGGCTTCCTTCTCCCCAGTATGCCCGCAAG
>JAKBSX010000664.1 GCA_021844725.1 Actinomycetes bacterium
TCTCGCAAGGGGAAGGAGAAATCAAAGCCTCACTTTAACCGGGAGGAAGGGGGGTCAATTTTATTTTTCAAAAAGGGGTCAAAAGTAGTTGCAATCTACAAGCGCATGTTGCTGCAGTCCCAACCACAATCAATAACGATTTCGCTCTACTCATTCCGATATAGAGCAGTTCCCCGCTACGCGCCAAATCGATAGTATCCAAGCCCCACAGAATCACAATAGGCGATTCGAGCCCTTTGAAGCGCTGAATTGTGTCAATCAGGACAGTATTGTCAGTTCGGATGCCTTCTTCTAACCAGCTTGCGGGCTTTGGTAGTGGCAATCGCTTTAACGCCGTGTAGTAATCAGCTTTACGAAGCGCATCTGCAATCAAAACAGTAATGTCTCTAGCAGGAACGCCTTGGCGAGCGACAAAATCAACAATTTTTGCGTTAATTTTTGCAGCTTGGGCGTCACGCCCCGGCGATGCTTCGAACTGCACATCATCGCCCTCAATATCGGGAGGGCTAACAGGCACACCCTTGTAGTGCCTATACGCGGCTACATGAATCGGAGCTGTGTTCCTGCAATTTGTAGTCAGCGTGAACGCCTCCTCGCGTATTGGGAAAGTGCCAGCGCGTGCATAAATATTCTGATTGTCATCATAGAAGACGTATAGCGGTGCACGTTCGTAGTCCGACAACAAGAGTTCAAGTGGAACCCAGAACTCTTCGCGGAAATCCTGTCCTTCGTCGCAAACGATCGCGTCGTAGCGATCTGGAAGGATATCCAAGGAATACGCAAAAGCATTGGGCAGTTGTACGTCGTAAATATCTTTTCCTGGGTATGTCACTTTGGCCTCTGCAACCAGATCCCGGCCTGACGCGTGTTTGGCCCTTTCGACCTGTCGGTAGCAAAGCTGATGGAAACTCATTACGTCCAGGCTGCTCGTACCAGCGCACAAGCTTGAAAGGTGATCCGCCAACTGCCTGTTGTAACAAGTAAGGAGCGTCTTGAAGCCTTCTGACGCTAGGCGACGGGCCTTCTCAAGTGCTAGAACAGTCTTGCCAGTTCCTGCTCCACCGCTGACGGCTACTCTCCGATGTGAGTGCAGAAAATCAAGGACACGCATTTGGTCCTTTGTGAGCATCAGCCTATGAGCCTCCTGATCGGCAAGCCTCATCAAAGGGCTAACGCTAAGCGTCAGTTTCGGGATTTCGCTCCCGGGCTCTTCTGGCATCAGTTGATGGAATAGCGCGTTGAGGATAGGGTACCAACTCCGATCGCTCACTGGACGAGCGAGGATCAGACTACCGTTTTCCAAGTCGTAAAATGCCTGAGTCGAGGCAGGGGGAGCGATTGCCTGCTCCCCTCCAACATTGACTGAGGCTTGGATACGTACCACGTCATGGCTGATGGCCTTCAAATCCGAGAGTGCATCTCGTATCTTTCTGCGAGTGGTTGTTGGCTTGTCGTGAAGCAATCTAGCGAGGATATCCGTTCGCTCCATTAGCTTCTCTGCAAGTGCTGATTCGTCTGCTTTTTGTCCATCCACAAACTCCAGTGCAACCTGCGCACTTTCGCTCAGCCGTCTGACACCCACTTCTTCTATAAATGGCCAGAGCTCCGGTGCCGGTTTGCACAAGGCTTGGTCGAGTTCTCCGCCGAAAAAGCCAGCATGCCATTCACTATCTTGAAGCAACACCTCGTCTGGATGAGTAAGTCGAGACTGCAAATTCAAGATGGTTGGCGCTTCTTGCAAACGCTGAAGATCAGATGACGTCAACACTTCCTGCTCATGGGCGGTTGCCACGCTAGCTAGGCAGATGTCATAGACCGCCCTATCTGGGCCAGTTACAGGCTTGGACTGTTCGAAATACTCACCGACGATATCAAGCAGAATATCGACGAAATCCTGGCCTTCCGGAGCGTTCTTTACACCGATTGCCTCAAAGAACGGTTTAAATGGCTCGTAATTTCCCGGAATAGTGTAAGCGTAGCGCCCAAGTTGCTGCGGTACCCAGTACAACTGATTGGGACGGACGAACTTTTTTTGACTTTCTACATAAATGCATTGCGAACCAGTGAGGGTAGCAATTAGCGGATCTGATCGTTGCGCACGCTCATTCAATACTTGATACGTCGAGACGTGGGGCTGTACCCCCGTTGTGATGCAGTGCTTTAAATGGTCGATGACCAACTGAATTTCGGGGTTAATAGAGATGCCTAGCTCTTCCAGAAGTCCTGTTTTCAGGCGTGCCGTGCTTCTGAAGTCAAGGACGTTGGCTTGTGATCGGAATGCGTCGGCACGGTAAGGCGCGTACAGGGTATCAGCCATGTGCCAATCTTCCGTATCCCCATCCGCAGGGAAACACGGGGCCTCTCGAAGATCATCCAAAGCATCCTGAAAGTCCTTGTTCTCTTTCCAATCTTCGTATTTGTCGCACAGGGCGTAAAAGGCCTCACTACTAGCGCGCTTGGCATCTTCGGTTGGTAGGAATTTCTCGGCAATGGACAGCATTCGATCGACCAGATGCCTGGCGATCGGCGATCGAAGGATTCCTAGGCTGTCGATAAAGGTATGGACCGATCGCGTAGTGGGAATACGGGTGGTATCCAACCAAAGGTAGAGTGCATCACCAAGAATCTTTTCAACCGAATCAGCCAGAAATTTTCTTGCGACAAAGCTGGGGGTGCAGACGCAAACGATCGAAGCGTTTGTGCAGACCG
>JAKBSX010000028.1 GCA_021844725.1 Actinomycetes bacterium
ATGGAGGATTAGGTGATCGCAACCGCGCCGAAGAAAGTTTGAGAGGTTCCAGTAGCGCATCGAGACCTAGTGAATCATCTCCTCGATCAAACGCGAATACTTCAAATGCGAATAGTTCAAGCTCGGATACTCTAAATGGCACATCAGCTGCCGCCAAGCCTCAAGCCAGCGATGCTCCTTACTGCTACCAATGCGGGAATGTAATGCAACGTGCAGGTTCTTGCTATGTGTGCTCAGCTTGTGGGAGTACTAGCGGCTGTTCCTAGGGCGAGGGACTTGCGACTATATCGATGACCAAGTCCGAGCCGTAAACCGAGCGACTTGAAGTCGTGAGTCAACTAAAGAGCTAGTGTGAGCTGGCTCTATAAGATAAATGAGTAAAGCCTCGGAGATAGTATTCCGAAAGAGTATAATAATGTTTCTGAAGGACCTCGAACAACCGCCTCTCCTAACTAATCGATTATTGATATTCCGAGTTGGAACGCGTTTGTGTGGCTTGCCTCTGGAGTATGTTGTTGAAACAATGCGACCAATGGCTCTTGAAATGTTCCCAGGGCTCCCTAGCTACGTAATGGGAATTTCTATAATTCGAGGCAAAGCAGTTCCAGTACTTTGTGTTGCCTGTCTGCTTGTTGACGAGCAACAAGATCCTGAGCGGTTCATTTCAATAATTATCGGAGAAAGAATGGCGGCGCTAGCTGTTGGTGAAGTATTAGGGATTCGTTCAGTTGGAGTAGATGCCTCAAGCGAGCTTCCTCCGCTTTTGGGAGAACTAGGTAGTGAAGTCTTGGCTGGTTTGGGGAAGCTTGACTCGGAACTGGTCGCGATACTCCAAACTGGTAGTTTGATTCCGGATTCTCTGTGGGAAAAGATCGAAGTTGCGCCCTGAGTATGGTTCATCAAGAGGTAACTAACCTGGGGAGCACATTGGATTTTCGTGACGTTCAGCGTTTCCGCATTGCGATTGCCGAACGATTAGGACTGCAATTTGAAGATGCAAAGCTAGGATTTCTTGCAGAAATATTCGAGCGCAGGATCAAGGCAACCAACTTGCTATCGATTGATTACATCAGTTACTTGGAACGGGATCGTAATATGGATGAGGTTGGAGTGCTCGCCAGCGAATTGACTGTTCCCGAGACTTACTTTTTTCGGAATATCGAGCAATTCAACGCCTTTACCTTCAGGGTTCTTCCGGAGCGCACTAAAGTGCGTAGGCCGGGAGAAGAAATTCGAATTCTTTCAGCTGGGTGTGCTTCGGGTGAAGAAGCGTATTCTCTTGCGATATGTCTGCAGGAAAACCTAGAACCCAATCGTAAAGTATCCGTAACTGCGATTGATGTCAATCCTCTGATACTCGACAGAGCCCGGCAAGCTCGATTTTCCCCATGGTCTCTCCGTGAAGTTCCTCTTGCTCAGCAAAAGCGGTGGTTCAACCAAGATGGCCGATATATCTATCTAAATGACCGTATTCGCGAGGCAGTGCAATTCAAACAGTATAACCTTGTGGACAATAATCAAGATTTATGGAAAGCCGAGACATACGATCTAATATTCTGCCGCAATGTAATGATGTATTTCACTCCTGAGAATATGTATTCGCTAGTCGATCGAATAACACTGGCACTTGCCCCAGGTGGCTTCTTGTTTCTAGGCCATGCCGAAACTCTCAGAGGTATATCTCAGAACTTCCACTTATGCCATTCTCACGATACCTTCTATTACCAGCGCAAAGAAGAAATAGATACATCGCGCTCCGAGTTGGTAGGTGCCGCTGGAACGGGGTATCCAACTATTCTTGCGTCCCAGTCGCCAAATTTTACTTCCCTACTTGATGGGGCTCAATCTTGGGTTCAAGCAATCACGGTAGCGACTGAACATGTCCAAAAACTTACTGAAACGATATCTAATCCTCAAGTTGGCATACCTCAAGAATCGCCAAGCGAGGTACTATCAAGTGCCACATCATCCAAAGCAGAGCCAGAGAGATCTCTACCAATGATAGGCGAAAGGGGGGATGTATCATCTTCTATTCACTGGGACTTGAAGCAAGCTCTTGACCTACTCGGCGAGGAGAATTACGGGAGAGCGCTTGATTTTGTCCAAGCATTGCCACCAAATGCAGCCGTTGACCCAGACGTAGTCTTACTTCGAGCTGTGTTGTTGACCAATGTCGGTGATCTCGAAAAAGCTGAAGAAGTCTGCAACAACTTGCTTGAGTTCGATGAGTTCAATGCGGGAGCACACTACTTGTTGGCTTTATGTAAAGAAGGGATGGGAGATTTGGCAGGCGCTATTGAACACGATACGGTTTCAGCATACTTAGATCCACTGTTCGCGATGCCTCATTTGCATCTTGGACTTGTTGCAAGACGCAAGAAGGATTACGAGAAAATGCGTAGTGAATTTTCTCAAGCCGCTGGATTACTTGAGCATGAGGATATTTCGCGCCTCATTCTTTACGGAGGGGGATTTGGTCGAGATACGCTGATTACTCTTTGTAAATCTGGAGTTGTTTTGGACGGAGGGATAGAGTGATAGTTGACGTCACTCACGAAACCGACAAGGTCGCACAAATACGCGAATCATTTGACTCCGTTTTTGCTCAGGAAATGCGCCTGAGTCGTGATACGACGGTGGATTTACTGGCCATTCAAATCGGCCATAATCATTATGCCATTCGTTTGTCCGAATTGGCAGGACTTTATGTCGGAAAGCCGATTACTTGGTTGCCAGATTCCCCATCAGAGTTACTTGGAGTAGCGAGTTTTGGTGATCGAATAGCTGCTATTTACAATCTGGAATCGCTCATAGGCGAGCCCGAAAAAAGTCAGTGCCGATGGCAAGTACTTGCCGCTTGTGACCCTTCGATTGGGTTTGGATTTGAGGAGCTAGAAAATTATATTCGTGCAGATAGCGAAGCCATCGTACCAAGACAAGATGCTAGCATTGAATCCAATAAGAATGCAGAACTTTCAACGTCATCAACCGAAGAAAATGCATCTCACAGGGTGGATTTTGCTGGCGGATACCCTACTAAAGAAGCATTAAAGCTAGAAGAGAGGTTAAGACCTATTATCGAGATTACAGTTCTTGTTGATTCAATAAGAGCGGCTTCCCAGGCTAGAGAGCCGATAACTAGAAAATCCTAGGCAAGAGACTTCCAACAGAGAAAGTTCTGAGCAAGAGAACTTGAAGTTGGATCTTAAACCGCTTATACAAGGAGTTATATAAATGACTAAAGATTGGACATTCGGACGAAGGATCGCAGCAGGTTTTTCTCTAATGGTGCTTCTTACCGTAGCTGTTGGCATTATGTCCGCGCTCACACTAAACCAGGTTATTTCTAGTAGTAACCGTGTGATCAATGTCAACTCTCGCTTGTTAATTGATGCACAGAGCATGAGAGCTGACATGGGTGAAGCCTCTGCGGCTGCTCGCGGTTTCCTATTGACTGGATATCAGAGCTATCTGCAAGATCGTATCGCTCAAGACCAAGCGTTCAGTTCTGAAGTGAATAATTTGGTTAGTAAAATAAGTAATGTGACTGAACACCGTTTGTTGAATACCATCATTCAAGATGAAAGCAAAAAACATGCGGCAATTGATTCAGTAATCCAACTGAAAGGTACTGGTGCATCTTCGTCAATAACTGGGCGGGCATATGCATCGAGAGTCGATCCCTTATACAACAAGGTCAAGTCTGACATTAGTAGCTTTGTCAGTTATGAACAGCAGCTTCTTACCAGCGCAAGACAGTCTTCAAGTAACACTGCTTCACGGGCGACTAACGTGATTTTGTTGATTGTTGTTGTCAGTGTGGTTATAGCAGTTGTCTTGGCCTATGTTCTTGCGCGCACACTACGACGACAGGTGGGTACTGCAGTAGGAGCTGTACGAAGTTCTTCATCTGAATTGCAGGCCAGTGCTGGCCAACAAGCAAGCGCGGCCAAGGAGCAAGCAACTGCAATGAGTGAAATATCCACAACCTTGACTGAACTTCTTGCAACTTCTCGTCAAATAGCTGAAAGTGCACAACGAGTATCCCAAGTTGCTGAAAAGACAGCAGGAGCTGGACGCGAAGGTGAGAATATTGTTGATAAAGCCAAGGACACCATGGCAGATATTCGTCGGCAAGTTGATGTGATAGTTGATCATTCTCTCGCATTGGGCGAGAAGTCTCAACAGATTGGGATTGTTCTAGATATTGTCACTGAACTTTCCGAACAAACTAATATCCTAGCTATCAATTCGACCATAGAGGCAGCTGGCGCAGGTGAATCGGGTAAGCGATTTGCAGTTGTGGCAGATGAAATTCGAAAGCTTGCCGATCGGGTATCAGATTCTACTAAGGAAATTAGAAGTTTGATCGACGTTGTACGTGGTGCTGTAAACACCACGGTGATGGCAACGGAAATTGGGTCTAAAGCGGTTGATGCTGGGAGTGAGCAATTTGCAGATGCTGCTCGTGCTTTTGGTGAAATATCGAGTCTGGTTACTACCACAACTGAGGCTGCAAGAGAAATTGAACTTTCTACGAAACAACAGACTACTGCAGTAGAACAGGTCAATATCGCGATTGGAGATGTTGCACAGAGTACTCGGGAAACAGAAACCAGTTCAGTACAAACGTTACAGACTGCTTCCCAGCTGAGCAATTTGTCTAGAGATCTGATGAAGCTTGTGGAATTGCAAGGGACCGAAGTTGGGTGAGCACTGAAGATCCATACAAGTACTTCCGTGTCGAAGCACGTGAACTGCTTGAAAAACTTCTCAAAGGTGTCCTAGACCTAGGCAAGAGTCCCGCGATACTTGAGTCAACATCATCTCTCCTTCGATATGCCCATACGCTTAAAGGTGCGGCACGTGTCGTAAAACAGCCTGAGATCGCTCAAGAAGCACATGCAATTGAAGAGTTACTTGAACCATACCGTGATTCGGTTTCTGAGATATCTCAGGAATCAATCAAGAGACTTCTGGAGCTGCTTGATATCATCGGAAGCCGGATTGTCAAGTTGGAGTATCCAAGCCAGCTCATCCAAACTAATAACATTGGATCTGAACAAGACTCTGAAGTCAACCGCTCTATTCGTGCTGATATTAGTCAGATAGACGCGCTATCAAACTCTTTGCGGGAAGCTGGCACTCACGTTGCGTTGATTCGAGAGAAGTTGAGTCAATCTGCCGAAGAATTGCAATCCTCTCTTGGGTCTCAGTGGTTAGGGGTCAATGATTCGATCGAAGTTATAGATCGAGAGCTGCGCCAAGTACAAGATTTAGTAGAGCATCTGCGGTTTGAGTCTCCTAATACCTTGTTTATTGATCTTGAACGAACAGTCAGAGATGTTGGTCAATCACTAGGAAAGAAGGTGATTTTCAAGAGTTCCGGCAGTGAAGTCCGACTCGATACGCACGTTATCGGCGCACTTAGAGCTGCACTCCAACAAGTAGTTCGCAATAGCGTTGCCCATGGAATAGAAACTGAAGATGAGCGTCAAGCAGCGGGGAAACCGTTGCATGGTACAGTTGACGTCAGCGTGATGCTGAGAACCACCATCAAAGGCAAAAGGGTAGTTTTTCAATGTAGTGACGATGGAAGAGGCATTGACTTAGAAGCTGTCAGGAGCGTTGCAATCAGTAAGGGTATAATTTCAGCTGGGGCACGAAATATGACCGATCAAGCATTAATAGATCTCTTGCTCAAAGGAGGCATTACCACTTCTAGTGCAATAACCGAGTTGTCGGGTAGGGGCATAGGACTTGATGTTCTGCGACACTCGGTTACTGGTTTGGACGGAGAAGTCACTCTCAACTCTAAGACTGGAAGAGGTACCACAGTAGAGATAGAGGTACCTCTATCTCTGACTTCTTGTGAGGCTCTTTGTGTAGAAGCAGGCACAACCTCACTTATTCCTCTAGATTCGATCTTAGCAACCGCGCGTATTGCAGCTAAAGACATTCATCGAGGTCCCACGGGACAATCGGTAACATATAACGGACAAGTAATCCCATTTTTCTCACTTGCTTCAAAGTTATTGAAGCAGAAAACCTTCGATGAAGTTATAACAATATGGTCTGCAGTAATTATCTCCTGTGATTCAAACATTGTAGCTATCGGTGTGCGACATATACTTGGAATTTCAAGCATAGTTGTACGTCCACTTCCCAATTCTATTGAATGCCCGGAGATAGTATCAGGAGTTTGGTTGGATTTGAATGGAAGTGTTCGGCTTGTTTTAGATCCCAGTGGACTGGTACGGGAAGCCAATAGTTTTGTTGAGTCTCCAGAGCCAAATCAAAGGCTTCGCGATCCGGTCCTGGTTGTCGATGATTCACTCACTTCTCGGATGCTCGAAGAAAGCATTCTAGAGTCAGCAGGATATCGTGTGGAGGCAGCGTCTTCTGGAGAAGAAGCACTTCTGAAAGCTCATAGTCAAAGATTTCTTATTTTTCTGGTCGACGTGGAGATGCCTGGGATGGATGGGTTTGCTCTTATAGAGACTCTTAGGGCCGACCCTGGTCTACGCGACATTCCGGCTATTCTCGTCACCTCTCGTGCGTCGCCAGAGGATCGCAGGCGTGGCAAAGAAGTGGGCGCCAGCGCCTATATAGCTAAGGGTGAGTTTGACCAGAGAACATTTCTTGATACGATAGAAAGTTTAATAAAAAGCTGAAGGGAGCGAATATTTCTGCAATTCGCGTTCTGATTGTCGATGACTCGTTGACAATCAGGGCTTTACTATTCGAGCTTCTCGGTTCTGATCGAGAAGTAGAAGTTATCGGCCAAGCCGACAATGGACTAACGGCGATTACCCTCTGCGAACAATTACGACCTGATGTTATTACAATGGACATGGTAATGCCGACAATGGGTGGACTTCGCGCTACCGAATACATAATGGCACACTGTCCTACTCCAATACTAGTTGTTTCCTCTTCGGTCAACCGAGGTGAATTGCTCGACACTTATCAAGCACTGGCAGCAGGAGCACTTGATGTAATGGAAAAGCCTAGTGGTGACGAATTAAATGAAACGTGGCGAACGGAATTCTTGTCGAGAGTGAAGCTGATATCCAGGATAAGAGTCATTTCTCATCTCAGAGCACGTCGAGATCTAATTCAGCCCAACGATGGTCTGCACTCCCAAGTCTTGCCGTCTGAACTCCAATCCCCTTTACCCAGCGTGCAACACCAGCTGGGCCAGTATCAGATTGTAGCGATTGGAGCATCGACAGGCGGCCCTAGTGCTATTGCTCAGCTATTGCAAGGATTGCCCTCGAGTTTGAAGCTTCCAATAGTGATAGTATTGCACATAAGTGCCACTTTTGGTAGTGCTTTTGCTCAATGGCTAGACGATCAGACTGATCGGAAAGTTTGTCTTGCCAGCGACAATCAATTGATCCACGGAATGGAAGGAAAGGTGATTGTTGCCCCTCCCAACGCCCACCTTGAAGTAAGAGATGGATTGTTCCACTTGACGGATGGCCCTGAACGTAATTCTTGTCGCCCGTCGATAGACATTCTTTTTGAATCACTTGCTCTTGAGTACGGCGCTGGCGTAATTGCCTGTATCCTAACCGGAATGGGCCGAGACGGTGCCGCCGGACTCGCAACGATTCGCCGTCTTGGGGGGTTGACTATTGCACAAGACGAGGAAACTTCAGTGGTATACGGAATGCCAAGAGAAGCTTTGGAGCTTGGTGGCGTAGATTTAGTACTGCCACTTGGTGAGATTGGGCCTAGGCTATCGGCCATCGCAGGTTCTGATGGGCTGGATAAGTTTAATGGCTGAAGTAGTTTTGATTCTCGACGATAGTCTAACCGTACGGATGGATCTCTGTGATGCATTCCAAGCGGCAGGTTTCAGATCAATCGGCTGTCAAACAGGTCAGGAAGCCCGGGAGGTTCTAGATCAAGAAACTGTCGGGTTAATTATCTTAGACGTGATGCTTCCCGATATCGATGGAGTTGAATTTCTGGAAGAGATTCGTAACCTTCCCAAGTGCAACGATGCTGTTGTAATGATGCTATCGGGTGAAACCGAGGTGAAAGACCGAATTCGAGGAATGCGTGCGGGTGCAGACGAGTATATTGGTAAGCCATACGACACTAGCTATGTTATCTCTCGGGCTCAGGAACTTCGACAAGCTCGAATGAGTAAAGTTGGACTTACCCCCACAGTGCTGATCATCGACGATAGTGTAACATTCCGTGAAGAGCTAGGCACGACACTGGCCCAAGCGGGCTATAGTGTTATCTCGGCGGACAGTGGCTTGAGTGGGTTGAGACTTGCAGCGTCTCAGCGACCAGCTGCAATCATAGTCGATGGAGTTCTCCCAGACATTGATGGAGGGACAGTAATCCAGCGAGTTCGCCTTGACGCAGCCCTTCGAGATGTGCCATGCATCTTACTTACTGGATCAGACCGGGAACATGTAGAGCTGAAAGCCTTTGAGTCGGGGGCCGATGGTTTTGTACGTAAGGATGATGATTTGGCGATTGTCCTCGCCAGGCTGACATCTCTCTTGAGGAAGACAACTTTCAGTGAGGTGTCTCAAGAGACTCGGAGCCTATCTGGCCCTAAGAAACTGCTATTAGTCGACGATAGTCCAACATATCTCAATGAGTTGGCACAGAGAATGCGTGATGAGGGGTACGACACAGTATTGGCTGTTTCTGGGGAAGAAGCGCTCGAACTACTCACGGTAGAGAAGGTGGATTGTATTCTTCTCGATGTTCTTATGCCTGGCATGAGCGGTCACGATATTTGTGGTGCAGTGAAATCTAATCCCGAGATAGATGAGGTACCCGTCATCATGCTAACTGGACTTACAGATAGCGAGGCCATGGTTGAAGCATTTTCAGCAGGTGCAGACGATTATGTAAACAAGTCGAGCGAGTTCGAGGTCCTTATTGCCAGAGTGCGTGCCCAGGTACGTAGAAAGCAGACTGAAGATGAAAATAATCGGATCAAAGAAGACTGGCAACGAAAAGAAATAGAAGCGATGGAGGCTAGGGCAGCGGCAGAAGTTGCGGAAGCTAGGGCTATATTGGTTGACCAACTAGAGCAAAAGAATCGAGAGCTGGAGGCATTCAGCTACTCTGTTTCACACGATCTGCGAGCGCCTTTGCGTAGTATTGATGGGTTTAGCCAGGCACTCTTGGAAGATTATTCGGAAACTCTAGACGAGCGTGCGACCGATTATCTCAAGCGAGTTCGAGCGGGAGCGCAACGAATGGGTGAACTAATAGACGATCTCTTGGAACTCTCTCATGCCGGGCGCGTCGAGTTACGTTTTGAGCGAGCAGATCTGTCTGTAATTGCCGAAATGATTGTAGCTGAACTCAAGGCGAAGGAACCAGAACGGGAAATTGAAATTGATATAGAAAGTTCCATGGAAGCTTGGGTAGATAGTAGACTTATGAGAGGCGTACTCGAGAATCTTCTCGGAAATGCCTGGAAGTTCACGGGTCAAGTGACTCGGGCTAGGATTGAGTTTGGATCCCTGGAGAAAAGTGACCGTTCAGAAACATTTTACCTTCGAGATAATGGAAGTGGTTTCGACATGAAGTATGTTGAGAAGTTATTCCAGCCTTTTCAACGTCTTCACTCAGATAGCGAATTCCCTGGCACGGGCATAGGCCTTGCGACAGTCCAGAGGATAATTGATAGGCATGGTGGTCGAGTCTGGGCAGTGGGGGAAGTTGGCAAAGGCGCGGTTGTTTACTTTTCTATTCCCAAAGAGATAAAGTGAACAAGCCGCTGATTCTTCTCGTAGAGGATCGACCTGATGATGTCGAGTTGACCCGTCGCGCGTTTGAAAAAAGTGGCATTGAAAACGAGATAGTTGTTGCATGGGACGGAGAGGAAGCCCTTGATTACTTGTTTGCCACTGGAATCCACAGTGATCGCGATCTAAGCCTGATGCCCTCAGTAGTTTTGCTAGACCTAAAGCTTCCAAAGGTAGATGGTCTTGAGGTTCTCAAACGCATTAGAGCCCAAGATGCCACCCATCGACTCCCAGTGGTGGTGCTTACCTCAAGTAATGAAGAACAAGATGTTGTCAATAGCTACGATTTAGGTGCAAATAGTTTTGTGCGTAAACCTGTTGATTTTCTTCAGTTCATCGAGGCAACACGTCAGCTAGGCTTGTACTGGTTGGACCTCAATGTACTGCCGCGAGACCCATAGAAAACTAATGAATAATCTCTTATGTTCACCAATTTGGACTTGTGGAAAAATATGTTGTGTGTACATCTTGAACTGTAGTAGCTCTCATCGTCTCGGGATGGATCTATGAAGAAGCTCAGAGCACTAATTGTAGAAGACTCGACTGATGATGCGCTGTTACTCCAAAATGAGCTAGAACGCAGTGGATACCAGTTAGAATCGTTGAGAGTAGAGACTGACTCTTCAATGCAAGAGGCAATCAGTGATCATGAGTGGGACATCGTGTTCTCTGATTGGAGTTTGCCGCAATTCAGCGCTCTGGCGGCTTTGGAAATCATAAAACGAAGCGAACTTGATATCCCTTTCATTATTGTTTCTGGATCAGCAGGTGAAGATACTGTAATAGGTGCATTGAGAAGTGGGGCCCATGATTTTTTCGTCAAAGGAAAACTTACACTTCTTTCTCATGCAATCGAACGTGAGTTGCATGAGACAATGGTACGTCGTGAGCACCTTCAAATGAGAGAGCAACTAGTTCTAGCGGATCGACTCGTCTCGGTGGGGATATTAGCTGCTGGCGTAGGCCACGAGATCAATAACCCGTTAGCTAGTCTCATAGGGAACTTGGATCTTGCCCTTGGGGAGATGTCCAAAGTGAAAAGTCGGTCTCAGGTTCCTGACGACTTGAAAGCATTACACGAAGAGATCAGAGACGCACGTGACGCAGCACAGAGAATCCGTAACGTAGCAAACGATTTGAAACTATTTGCTCGGGCTGATGTCGAAGAGATCGCTGCAGTCGATATTCAAAGTATCGTCGAGTCATCGTTAAGACTTGCAGGAAATGAAATTCGAAATCGAGCCAAGCTTCGTATGAATTTTGAAAAGCTACCGCCTGTAAGCGGAAATGAATCACGACTCGGTCAGGTATTCTTAAATCTTATCATAAACGCTGCCCAATCGATCCCTGAAGGAAATAGTATTGAAAACGAGATTTCACTATCGGGAGAGTTGGATCCCAGCGGAAATGTTGTAGTAGAGATACGCGATAGCGGTTCTGGAATGACAGATGAAATAAAGAAACAACTGTTTACTCCATTTTTTACAACCAAACCGATTGGCGTGGGTACGGGACTTGGCTTATCGATTTGTCGTCGAATAGTTGACTCGATGGGTGGTACGATTAGCGTTGAGAGTGAAGTGGGTACTGGCAGCAGTTTTCGAGTTAAACTCCCTTCCATAAGTGACGATTCAATTGATCGTGGAGATTCTGCTGTGCCCACGACTACTTCGGTATATCGTGGAAGTGTTTTAGTTATCGATGACGAACCTTCCATTGGTGCAATTATTAGCAGGATACTAAGTGAAGATTGCGAAGTAACCAACATGGTGAGTGCCCAAGAGGCACTTGAGGTTATAAAGCACGGCCGGAAGTTTGATGTAATTCTTTGTGATCTGATGATGCCTCATTTCTCAGGGATGGAGTTTCATACTGAGCTCTCGAAGCTGGCCCCAGGCCAAGAGAGTGCAGTGATTTTTCTGACCGGTGGTGCATTCACCAAACAAGCCCGTAAATTTCTACATGAATGCAGCAATCTGTGCATCGAAAAGCCGTTTGATATCGCGGAACTAAGGCAAATAGTTAGCGATCGTTTTCAGGACCGAAGTTTGGTATTCCAAAGACGGCAAAACTACTCTCAACTGGAGGGATAACTGGTCAAAGGTCTTGAATCACCAACAATAGAGAACCACTTTACAGAAAGTCTTAAGTTATTCAAACAAACTGTCGAATACATGAGTAGTAGAATGTTGCCTTAAGCCAGTTTGGCAGGTTACTGGTTGTGGAGAAGGAGGTGGTGTTCTGTGGGGAGAATTACTGAAGCAGTTCGAGTATTTAGATTAAAGTCACTTAGATATTCAAATAACGAGTGGTTTAGAGCTACTGAAATAGGTGGTCCGAGGGCGTTCAGCATTCGTTTGGGGATCGAACCATTATGAAGAGTTCTTCCAAGGTAGTCGGTGACTCCATCGAGCAGCTCAAAGTTCTTTCCGGCAAGATCGGACATGTTCAAAGCAACCATTGCAGCGTACTTCTCAACTATATTTCGTTGATTGAGTCAAATCTAAGTGAGTTGATTGATGCAAGTCAAGGTAATACTTCTAGGATCAAGCAAGTCCAAGATGACTTCGCTCAGATGAATTTACAGGTAAGACAAATGCTATCGGATATAGATAAGTTAAGGCTGTTTTCGTTCGGCAGTGAAGCAAACTATTTTCCATTGAAGATGAATGACTATCTGGCCAATCTTGCGTATCTTGTGTTAAATACATGGCCACAGAATACGTTCGAATTTGAGTTCGCTGACAATTTGGGAGATTGCTGCATTCATG
>JAKBSX010000665.1 GCA_021844725.1 Actinomycetes bacterium
ACGTTTCATAGCATTTGAAATAATCTATTCGGTTGACACATGGACAAATACAGGTGACCTTTTGTGAATATCGTTTTTCTTTATCCTTTCATTCCAAGTCCAACTTCGACTGGGCTCAACGCCGAATTACTTCCATTGTGTAAGGAACTCGTTTCTCTCGGTAATACAGTTTCGATCCTCTTCACAGATTTCAACGGAAAAGGAAAATTTACAGAGGTTATCACAGACAAAAACTACGAGGTACAAAACCATATTTACGACAGTGCTCCACGTTTACGCCTGAACCACGATCTTCGCGAAGCCATATCGATATTTTTATACGATGCTGAAGGGCTTTTCATTCCTCCGATTTTTCACATTTCTGACATTTTGCTCTCCTTAAGAGAGATCGATTTTTCACATCTCAATTGTGACGCGATAGTTTCTTTCAAACCTTGGTTCAGGACTGCAATACCTGCATTGAAGACGTCCAAACAGCTTGATATACCTTGCATTCTGTGGTTGGATGATTATGATATTTCGATTCATTCTCATTTTCTCAGTAAATTCTCCGGGATTGTAACCCTTACATCCTACATCCAAAGGTTGTATTCAAAATTTCTACCGTTTTGTTTGCCATATCCCGTGGAGTCCGAGATCATCGCTGCTCAACCTTCGTCCATCCGTCGTGATTCTTCTAAATCACGCAATTTACTGGTGAGTTTTCCCGGCACGGGCTACTCTAAGAAAGAAACTTTAGCGATTATGGAACCAATATTTTCTGGATTTCCTGGCATCAACAAATTTCTGATAAATTCACCTTTTGACGCCAGGCAGCAGCTTATAGATTTTCAGAGGGGAAATTGCACAACAGGCGTGCTTCGTTTTATTGATAATGTTCCTCGGAGCGATTATTTGAGATTACTTGACAAGCAAGATATTGCGATCGTTTTACAGCCAAACAACAAATATGGCAAAGCAAAAACTTCAATCAGATTGCTGGAATGCATGGCAAAGGGTATTCCGGTAATTTCCCCAGACTTGGGAGGTGCTTCGGAAACCATAAAGTCCGCTAATTGTGGGTTACTGACCGAACCAGATGATGTTGAGTCTTATGCCCTACGGCTTGTTGAACTGATTGACAATCCTCAGTTTTCGGAAGATTTAGGAAGAAACGGCATCGAGTACATGCGACAAAGATCGTGGAAAGCGAACGCACTCATCTTTCTAGATTACGTGACTACTCTAAGGCAACTTCAGTGATTTGTTTTAATATCACTTCTTCTTTCTTAATTATACGAGATTCGAGTAGACTATGATGAAGATAATAGTTCTTCAGACATTGGGAGGATTTGGTGAGGGAGGAGCAACTGGAGGCGGCAATGCACACTTTGCAGCCATGATGCATTGTTGGTCTAGCAAGAGCGATGTTGAAGTGTGTCTTCTCACAAACGACACAGACAGGGGCGTGGATTTACATAAGTACGATGGCGTAGAAAGAGTCTACGTGTTGCCCACTATTCCACTCCCATCTTCCTTGAGTAACTCGGCATTATCGTTTTTAGCCCAAATTATCATGAACTACTTTTTCCAGAGAAAAACTGTAGATGCGCTGATGCTTAAAGAACTCAACAACAAAGAAGAGGCAATCGTGGTAGCAACAACTCCATATCTTTCGGATGTTTTGTCGGCAATGATGGTATCCGGAAAATTTGGCTTGAAAGCTGCAGTATATTTCTATCATCTCAGCGACCCTCCCTGGAAATTTCCATTGAGAAGAGGACCCCTCAGAACCACAGTGAACTGGGTGATGAATCAGCTTTCTCTTCTTATTGTGAAACTGTGTGGCATGCTACCGGGTATCGACAATCCTGCGATGCTTCATAGATCAGGTTGGAAATTTGAAACAGTTATGCCTGCCAATATCTCCCAAGGCTCAGGAAGCATTCTGATACCGCCTAAACCACCGATAAATTTTGAAGGTTGCTTCATGGGAAGGATTACAAAGAACAAGGGTATTGCAGATATTCTTGAGGCATGGGGCATTGTAGTACGGAAAATTCCACATGCTCGCATCATAATAATAGGAAACAGCAATTCAAAGTCAGTGGAAAACAAAATTGAGAGATTAATGACAAGGCATGGTTTAAAGGAGAACATCGTCAGACGTTCTTGGGTGAGCGAAGAGGATAAACGCTCTATTCTGACCTCCAGCAAACTTTTCGTTTTCCCGAGCTATGAGGAAGGATGGGGCATTTCTGTAATGGAAGCTGTCTCATGTGGCACACTGCCAATCACCTACGATCTGCTTGCATACGACTACCTAGGGCCGAAAGCTGTCAAAGTACCAGTGGGTAATTTTCGTCTTCTTGCAGAGAGAATAATACACTATCTATCCGATCGTTCTGATTATGAAGAACGAGTTGGCGCACTTATGAAAAACATCTCCAAATACACTTTGGAGTCTGTCTCAGAAGAGCAGTTGAAATGGCTCGATACTTTTATGAATGGAGAAAATGTGAAGAGTCGATGATCTACTAAGGGACTGTTATAGCATTCCATGAAAATTTCGCCGAAAATATCAAATCGGAGTAATTCCATATACCATGCAGACCGGGATGGGAATAGTTTCAGCATCAGATTCAAAGATCCTTAACAGACTTGCAAAGGAGTCGAAGGACCCGCTGGAGAGGGAGCGGCTTCGCGCTCTCTTTGTACTGAGCC
>JAKBSX010000666.1 GCA_021844725.1 Actinomycetes bacterium
CCTCATCGAAAAACATATCCCGAAAATGTTATGAGCGCTTAATTACTTCTTTCATCCTGCTTACCCACAACCCCATACGGAGTCGTAGCCTTCCTGACGGAGTGGTCAGGATGCAACAATGCAGGCACAATGCGTAGAAATAGTAAGGACGCTAGATTATTGTTCCTATCTCGCAGGCCGAGGAGGATGAGCCTCTTTGAGATGACCTGTAGAACTTATGTGAGAATTGGAAATCACGGCCACTGAATATCAATACGACTGATATCGCGTGCTAAGGCGTCGCGATTATTCCTGATATATCACTACATAGGCAGTAGAACTGAGGTGTCCAACTAAACAATGACTACGTACATAATACGCGGTACGGTTGCTTTGTCAAGTTAAATTGGAACAAACTGTAATTATATTTCTTTGCTATAGGGAATGAGTCGCGATCTTCATGTCATATATCAAACGAATGTTGTACGTAGCCTACATTATAGAGATAGCGTACAGCTCAGGACCCCAGAAGAGAAACCACGATCTAGATGCAGGCGCAGCGATAAAGAGTGGCAACGAAACGGAAATGGAGCAGGGAAGAAAAGTGAATGTAGCCCATGCGGAGGGAATCACTGGTTCGTATTTGGCAACTGTTGAACCTAATATGTTGTAGGCGCTGGGGGTTGCGTTGCGTTCGCGTCGTTTCAACTACCTTATCGAGTGAAGGAACCGGACGACTGCTCCAAGGCCAAGCGCAGGGTGGTCAGGAGTCTTTGTCTCCTTCTTGATATGCGCGGTCCTTCGCCATTCCTTTGATCGTCATTCCACAGATATCAGCGGTAGTACATAGGATCTGAGCCAAGTCAGAATCATTTGCTATGATCGTTAGCTTCTTGTCCTGTAGGATGACATATGCTGGTTTCGCTGCCTGCTAGTAGAGTGAACGGAGTTATGTGTTTGTAGAGTCTGGAGTACTTGCTGCTGTTGTGTAAGTTGCAGAGTGCAACTCGGAGCCTCCCGCGTTTCTTCCAACAGGCGAACGCTGATTGGCTAGCACTTTAAGCATGAACGGCACCTTGGCCTGCTGCGCCCGACAATAGATAGGAATGGCACAGAGCATGATGATCAGAACGAGTTCTGTGATTCTCTGTGGCTGTGCCTTATTACTTTCGGCGAATATCGTGACATATTCCTCGCTTCAGGTACAACATAAGAACTTCTTGTTTGCATCTTACAGTAAGGTGACCGCTAAACTTCACGTCTCAAGCCTGCAATCACCTCAGAAAGCATCTGACATGACACAAAACAGTATTCTTCAGCGAAATGTTCCAGCACTTCTGTTACTGTTCAGTATTGCGCAACTATCCATGATTGCAGCAGCTGCTACCTGTACCACGCAGTCGGAAATGAATGTATCGGAAAGAGAATCTCTTTCCACAGCCGCTCGCACGATCGCCGGGGAGGCGCAGAACGGCGATACGCAGGCGATTCGAGCAAACACAATCCCCGCAGTTGCCGCCGACTTCGATGAGATTGCAGATTCACTCGTCACACTGAAGCCATTTCTGCAACAAGCGCATATCACTGTTGATCATCTCTATATGCTGGATGCTTCTTCTATTTCTGCTGATGACACCGATATCTACTTTTATTGTGGAACACCCGTTGTGGTATTGAATTTCAGAAAATTACCTCAAGGAAACTATGCATTGGCAATTCTTCATGCCACCGGAGTGAAGGATCCCCAGCAGATGTCATTCATCCTGTCCCAAACAACGCAACATCGGTGGATGCTTGCCGGGTTCTTTTCCAAACCCATCCGCGAGGTAGGACACGATGGCCTTTGGTATTGGAAGGTAGCCCGGTCATATGCTCAGAAAAAGATGAACTGGAACGCTTGGCTCTATTACCGGATAGCGGCATATCTCCTCGATCCTGTGGAGTTTTTATCCAGTCCGAATCTGGATAAAATATTGCTCGAGCAGAACAATCTTCATCCAGTTAGTTTTCCTGACATCCATCCACTCCTTCTCGATGACCATAACTCGGTATACAGAGTAACGTCAGTCGACACAACGACCACATTCGGAGCGCTTGATGTCGAACTTCACTACATCCCTGACGCTGCTCAAACAGTTCAGTTGCTTGATCCTGCCGCAGCGCGGACGCAGGCAACGGCGGTCATGACCGCACTGCTCGGTATGAGACCCGAACTGCGGGAGGCTTTTCATGGTGTATGGGTCAGGGCAGATGACACATCGTCCTCGCTCTACTCATTTGAATTGCCGATGGACCAGATTCCTTCTGCGGTGCATTTGCCTAATGCGAGCACTGTATCATTGTCGCCGGTAGAAAGTGCTATATCTTCCACGACGCACGATTCCGCTATTCCCGAAGTGCAGTCAAGTCTGGAAGCTGATGACGACCCGATTCCATCGCCCGATCGCGATAACGACATCGGTCACGATTTGCAATCCTCACCAGATGAGCCAGGCCAGATTCAGAAACGCAAGAATGGCATCTACACTATGCGGGAAGAGGTCGACGAAGTCTTGTTGAATTGTGCTGTCGTTGACGAGAAGGGGAGGTCAGTTACGGGCCTGACTCAAAATGACTTCTTTGTGTCGGAGGACGGAATTCCACAGACCATCCGATTTTTTCTACATCAGAATCTTCCCGTTTCACTTGGCATTCTCATCGACAGCACAATTCAACTTTCATCG
>JAKBSX010000029.1 GCA_021844725.1 Actinomycetes bacterium
GTGGATTGACCCTCACTGCCATATACATGGCGAAGAAAATCCCATAGAACTTGCGCGAAATGCATTTGCCGCTTCTGTAGATTCGCTGATATGTGTAGGGACAGATGTTACGACTTCGCATGCTGCGTTAGGTGTTGCAAATACCATCGAGAGTGAGATTAGAGACGGCGCAGATGATCTTCCGAGAGTATTTTCTACGATTGGACTTCATCCGCATGATGCATCCAATCAAGGTATGGCTGGGATTGCTGGCATTGAGCAGCTTCTCAAATTGTACGGGACAACCAAAGGCAATGGACTTGTTGGAGTTGGCGAATGTGGTTTAGATTACTACTATTTACACTCTAAAAAGTCGGATCAACAGAAGGTTTTTTCTAGGCAAATCGAGTTCGCAAAAGCTTATAATTTGACACTAATTATTCATACCAGAGACTCCTGGGAGGACACTTTTTCAATATTAGATGAGTGTGGAGTACCTGATAGAATGGTATTTCATTGTTTTACTGGTGATCGCGATATCGCATTTAAAGCAGTAGAAATCGGAGCATTTCTTTCCTTTTCGGGTATGGTTACTTTTAAGAATGCCGAGTCAATTCGGGAGGCTGCTAGAGCTGTACCTCTAGATCGAATTCTTCTTGAAACTGACTCCCCATATCTGGCACCAATTCCGCATAGAGGAAAACCAAACCTTCCAGAATACGTCTGCATTGTTGGGGAGTTTATGGCTGATTTACGGAAAGTGTCCGCAGAGGAGTTGTCCCGTTATGTCAAAGCGGCAGCAAGTGAGTGTTTTTTGATCTAATTGAGTCAAAAGTGACATGAATTTGAGGAAAGCAGGCTAACTTATCCAAGGCGTTTTGACATAGTGAAGGGCAATAGATACCCAGTAAACACGAAATCCAAAATCCAGAGGCAATATCCCCGAGTGGAAGGAAAAAATCCTGAGGGTAACGAGCTCCTGGAGAAGTAGGTTCGTGATGTCACTTGGTTTAAGTGCATCCGTGCTAGTAGTACCGCTTCTCCTTATTCAAGGTTCCTCTTCAAACACAGTTTTGAACGGGATAATAAATACAAATACGAATGATTCGCTAACTGCGTATGAAGTCAGTGGGACGACAGCGACGATGGTGATTAGTGAGGGAACTCCTCATTTGAACACTCAGTCTGCCGGATTGACCACAGTGGTGAATGATATAAATTCCAAGCTTCATCCGCAGGCTAACACATTGGCATATGAATCAATTTCTTCAATAGTTCCGGCTGATCAGATTGTGGCAAACCAGACTGCTTTACCTAATACTCTGATCGCCCCGGCTCATCCGGTTCTCCCCCCGCCCCCGCCGCCACCACCGCCACCACCACCACCACCAAAGCCCGTTTACACTACAATTGCACCAACGGTGGTCCACTATGTGGCTCCCGTGGCGACGTACAGTAACTCCAGAGTGGGTCCTGCATCTTGGTACGGTGCACCATTCGGTACCTGTGCTAATACTTGGTTGCCATTTGGCACAGTAGTCAAAATCATCAACCTTGGCACTGGGGCGACAACTACGTGTCGGGTAGAGGACAGAGGTCCGTATGTGGGAGGCAGAATTCTTGACATGTCGGAGGGTACTTTTTCGCAAGTGGCTAGTACTTCCCAGGGCGTTATCGATATCAAGATGGAGTGGTAGTTCAGCTTTCGCCTGATTAGTCTCAATTGTGGATTTATTCATAAGGGTGAGAGTCATTGCTAGGTCGCGGCGAGATAAAGAATATTTTGGCCAAATATGAGCTTGCACCGAGTCGCGCACTTGGTCAAAATTTTCTGTCTGATCCAAACGTTGCAAATAAGATCGTCAGTTTGGCATCAGTTGATAACCAGGACTGGGTAGTGGAGATAGGACCCGGAGTCGGTTCGCTCACAGTGGTTCTTGCCGGCCGAGCCAAAGAAGTTCTCGCGGTCGAATTAGACCGGTATCTAATTCCGGCTATTGATGAAACAATTAATCGCCTGGGACTTTCAAATGTCACTGTTATCCACGGCGATGCTATGAAAATAGATTTCAGCACCCTGCTAAACGCTAGCAATGCCTGGAAACTGGTGGCAAATCTGCCTTACAATATTTCCACCCCGTTGATCATTAACCTGCTTGAGAGCTGTGAGCAGATATCAGCGATGTTGGTCATGGTCCAGAAAGAAGTCGGGGAGAGGATCTGCGCTGCTCCGGGTAGCTCTGTTTTTAGTGGAGTTGCGCTCAAGGTGGGCTATTTCGCCAGAGCAAAGATTGTCTCATCAATATCGAGAGAGGTCTTCATTCCAAAGCCGAATGTTGATTCAGTTCTGGTTCAGGTAGTGCGGAGGGAGCCAACGGAGCTTGACCTGGATCCGGATCTATACAAAAAGGTATTCTCGCTTTCAAGAGTTGCTTTTTCTAATCGGCGCCAAATGATCCGCAGGACCCTATCTTCCTATTTGTCCAGTGATGATTTCGCAGAGATTGGCATTGATCCGACCAGAAGGCCGGAGACGCTGAATCTCGATGACTGGAAGATGATTGCTAAAAAGGTTACCACGGAGGTCAATTAGGGATGGCCATCAGCCTTTTTTCGCCCGCAAAACTCACCAAGTATCTAAAGATAACCGGAGTGAGATCTGACGGGATGCATCAAATTGAAGCCGAGATGGTGAGCCTTAGTTTTGGCGATAAGATTGTGATTTCTGGCGGATATGGCATTGAGATTATCGATGAGGATAACTGGATGCAAAGCTTAGGTGTGGACATCACAGCAATTCCGCTGGGCGAAGATAATCTGATGTCAAGAGCGTTGCGTTTGGTCGACAGGCAGGCTCATATTCGGCTAGTGAAGCGGATTCCGCCTGGTGCGGGCTTGGGGGGAGGATCATCCAACGCTGGGGCTGTATTAAGGCATTTCGGGGCAGGAGGGAACGAAAGAAAGGCTGCTCTTTTAGGAGCCGATGTTCCATTTTGTGTAAACGGGGGAAGAGCAATTGCTAGTGGGATTGGCGAGCACCTTCAAAGTCTCAGCTACCGATTTGAAAGTTATGTGATGCTGATATCCCCATTTGGGGTATCAACTCCTGAAGTGTATAAATGTTATGACCGGATAGGAACAGGTGGGAAGGATCCAGTCAATCACCTTGAAGCTGCTGCTCTCACTTGTGAGCCACGGTTGAAGGATTCCAGAGCGGTTTTGGCTGAAATATCGGGCCGTGAACCTTATTTGGCAGGGAGCGGATCCACTTACTTTGTACAAGGTACGTTAGACGATTTTGACTCTGAGTTGGAAATAAAACAACTCGATGATTTTCGTTTTGCCGACATATCGGATGGTTCGACGAAATACCGCCTGGTTGAAACCTATAGTGTTCCACGAGCGGTGTGAATTGATCTGAAGATTTGTTAGGGCATTAACCCCGAGGATTTGGTAATACGAAACCCTCGGGGTTACTTACCAGCAGCTCGACGTTGCCATCTAGTTGCCTTCAACATCTTCTTATGCTTCTTTTTGCGCATGCGCTTACGACGTTTCTTAATTAATGATCCCATAGGGAACAAAACAATAGCCGATATTTTTAGAAGTCGGGCTGATAAGCATCGATAATGCCGAAATCACGTGTTGAAATTATACAAAACATAAAATAACCCAGGCATAAAACATGTTCGTTCCATCTAGGATCTTTGTGTTGATTGGCGGGTAGTTCAACCGGCAGAACGCCTGACTTTGGATCAGGAGGTTGGAGGTTCGAGCCCTCCCCCGCCAGCGGTATAGTGGCATTTAGCAGCCCATAATCAGAATTTTTTGATATCTGGACAAATCTTCTTTGGTGAGTAGTTGGCGTACTGTTTGAAAAATTCTTCGATGGTTTTCAGATCCGGTTTTAGGACTTCTATTTATGAGCATGGGCAGCCTGGACCCTACACCAGATACAAATCTATCTCTAAATCCCAAGCCGAATTATATAGAGTTATCTATAAATCAGTAATCAAGAATATTTCTCAATTTCTCAGGCCAAGGATCACATAATACCAGGTAAAGGTATCCATATGTAATGTCTTGCCAACTGCCGAGCAACCAGCGACCAAATGGAAATCAGATGACTGGACATTAGGAAAAAACTGGGACTCAAGGCCGATGAGATGACTTGGTGAATCCAGAGAGTCATATATAATAACCGGAATCTGAACGGCCAAACTAGGGTGTATTCGACGAGCGGGAAGATTTTCTGTGCGGGAAGATTTTCTGTGTCTGCCTGAAGACGCGATTTCAATTATTGGGTAGCGTGCGGGTCTTCCCATCCTTCAGATTGCGAAAAGAGTTTGCAAATAGGTTGGTGGGAGCTATTGGATAATTTTACATATGATGCTGTGTTGGTTGGTGGCTGCGGGCATGTCGGACTACCTTTGGGTCTTGCGTTGGCTAAGAATGGGATGCACGTCGCACTGCAGGATATTTCCGCTGACGCTGTTGACAGTGTAAATAAAGGTGAGATGCCCTTTGCGGAAGACGGTGCTGATCATATTCTGAAAGAACTTATAGGCAAGCGTATTTTCGCGACCACAAATCCTGAGGTCGTATCTGAGGCGAGCACTGTCATCGTGATTATTGGTACGCCGGTGGATGAGCACCAGAATCCGGAACCGCATAAAGTGGTTCAGACTATAAAAGAGCTCGGGGCCTACTTTAGGTCGAATCAGCTCCTAGTACTGCGCAGCACTATCTACCCAGGTACTACTGCTCTCATCGAAGGAGTAGTTGACAGTCTCGGCTTGTGTATCGAAGTTGCGTTTTGTCCTGAACGTATAGCAGAGGGTAGAGCCATGCAAGAGCTCTTCGAACTCCCGCAGATCGTTTCCTCGAGGACTCAGAAAGGATTCGATCGGGCTTCAGATCTTTTTCGTGTGTTGACTGGAAAGATCGTGAGGCTGACTCCTGAGGAGGCAGAGCTTGCGAAGCTCTTCACCAACACATGGCGGTATATAAAGTTCGCAACCGCCAATCAACTGTTTATGATGGCCGAGAATTTTGGTCTTGATTACGAGACCATACGCAAAGGAGTGTCAGAAGACTATCCGAGAGCGGCTGATCTACCGAGCGCAGGTTTTGCCGCAGGTCCATGTTTGCTAAAGGATACCCTGCAGCTTGCGGCATTTAATAACAACGAGTTCTTTTTGGGCCAAGCTGCAATCAATGTCAACGAAGGTTTGCCGTACTTCATTGTGTCAAGGCTGGCCAGGAAGTACAAACTGGACGCGTTGAAGATTGGCATACTTGGTATGGCCTTCAAGGGCGAATCCGATGACACAAGATCAAGCCTTGCCTACAAGCTCAAAAGAGTGCTCAGATACCGTGCGGCAGAGGTTTTTACAACAGACCCTTATGTTAGAGGGGATCGCGACTTGCTTCCACTTGAAGAGGTGCTTGAGAACTCTGATCTGCTTATAATCGGGTCACCGCATGTGATATACCGGGAATTGGAAACTGCGACTCCGATTGTCGACGTCTGGGGGCTACGTGGCCCCAAATCAGGTTTATGATACCGCGGGTATCTATTGTAGTCACGGCTTACAACGAAGGGGAAGAGATAGTTGCTCATCTTGAGCGGCTCCTTGAGGCGGTTCTACTTCCTTGCGAAGTGATAGTTGTTTGTGACTCTTCAGCTGACTCCAGTATCAGATTTGTGGAAAAGGTGATGTTGAATGATCCACGGATTTCGGTTGTAATAAACGAGTTTGGACGGGGTCCGGCTAGGGCAATCCGATACGGGTTTTCCTGTGCTTCCGCCCCCGTGGTCGTGGTTACCATGGCTGACGGTTGTGATGATCCATACCAAATTGACCAATTGGTGAGGCTAGTAGAGCGTGGTGTGGTCATAGCTGCCGCCTCGAGATATGCCCGAGGCGGCCAGGCAATCGGAGCCCCTTTTCTCAAAGGGCTTATGTCAAAGATGGCAGGAGTTTCCCTAAAGATTCTTGCTAACGTGGGTACTTGGGATGCTACGAACTCTTTCAAGGCCTACTCTAAAGCCTTTGTGGAGGAGGTTGGGATTGAATCCGACGCTGGGTTTGAGGTCGGCCTGGAGCTTGTGGCCAAGGCTCGAAGAATGCGCAGGCCGGTGGCTGAAATACCCACAATATGGCTTGAAAGAACCGGTGGCGAATCGAAGTTCAGAGTGCTCGAGTGGTTGCCCAGGTATCTGAAATGGTATTTTCACGCCTTCGGCAGAGACTCTGGGAAGACCAAGAATGGCCGCAATGGAGGATAATTTGAAGACAGTATTGGTAACGGGATCGTCAGGATTTATAGGCGGATATGTGGTGGAGGAGCTCTTGGAAAAGGGTTACTCGGTGCTTGGGGTTGATAATTTTTCGAAGTACGGCAAGGTCGAGAAATCTTACGATAGCCACCCAAGCTACACGCTCGTTGAAGGCGACGCCAGGGATGTTGGTCTCATGACCGAGCTTGCGGCTGATGCGGATGTCGTCATCGCTGGAGCTGCGATGATCGGTGGCATTTCTTACTTTCATACATTTGCTTACGACCTCCTTGCCACTAATGAGCGCATTTTGGCGTCAACCTGTGATGCAGCTATAAATGCGTTCCAGAACCATCACCTGGAGCGGGTTGTGTATCTCTCATCCTCTATGGTTTTTGAGTCAACGGATCGTTGGCCATCCAAAGAAGGCGACGAGTTGCTGAGTCCGCCTCCCATCTCGTCATACGGTTTTCAAAAGCTGGCAGTCGAGTACTTTGCCAAAGCGGCACATTCTCAGTATGGATTGCCTTACACGATCTGCCGTCCGTTTAACTGTGTCGGAGTAGGCGAGGGAAGGGCTCTGACCGATATAGAAATTACAAGTGGCAATATATCTTTGGCTATGAGTCATGTGGTTCCTGATCTGGTCCAAAAGGTCGTTAAGGGTCAAGATCCGTTGCATATCCTCGGGGATGGCAATCAGATACGGCACTACACCTACGGGGGTGACTTAGCTAGGGGAATCGTTATGGCAATGGAGTCACAACAAGCGATAAATGAGGACTTCAATCTGTCGACGGCTGAGAGCACTACCGTCCTCGAACTTGCACAACTAATCTGGTCAAAGGTCCGAGGCGATGGTTCAGAGCTTCGATATGTATCAGATGACCCGTTCCCACATGATGTGCAGAAGCGGGTTCCCGATGTCAGCAAGGCTCGCGATGTCTTGGGATTTGAGGCCACCACTCAGTTGGAGGAAATGCTCGACGAAGTGATTCCCTGGGTTAAAAATGCTGTTTCATCAGGGTTACTGTGATCCTGATGAAACTCGAAGCTCTGGATAGCACAAGCTAGTTACCCAGACTGTTGCACGAAGCATACCTACTCAGGGCCACGAGATCCGACTGATTCTTGACCAACACTGACGAATAGGAGGTTCCCTGCGTCGCTGGAGATAAAAGCCAACCGACTAACGGACAGATGTGGCCCGTGGTACTTTGGGGGAAAAGAGCTCTTGCATTGCTACTGCTGTAAAATACCGCAGATGCTATTGCCAGTCCAGTTGAAATCGCCGTGGAAGGAGCCTTTGCTCCATGGCCCTTCAGAGGAAGCGGATTGAAGTTGAATACCTTAGCGTCTGGTCCCTCAATCCGGTAGTAGAAGTAGCGCGGGGAAGCGAATACCCCAAGATGGAAAATACTCATATCTTTCATGATCGTGAGTCTTTTCGCTGGGCGTAACGGGTACAGATATTTAATGATTTGAGCACGTGTAGCTGTCTTATAATTTGCCACTATCGCATTTACGACGTGCCTCTGATGGTGAACTATCTTTTCGTTCGCTATTCCTGATGAGATGGACAGTGGAATCTGGCAGATCAAGAGAGCCACCAGCCCCCACTGACTTATCCTTATCAGCTGCCTCTTTTCAACTTTGAGGGCAACTAAGTGAAAAGTTATTAGCGTTCCTATCGGGAGAAGAAGAGTGTAAAGAATGTACCTGGACGACATCGCCTGGATGGGACCAAAACCCCATCTGCCTAAAGTTATTGCTGCAGAAGTGCCAAGTGAATAAACGATGAGTAGCAGCCCTGGCAAGATTTTTAGATCTTTTCGGACGAACCGAATGGCTAATGCCAAAGCGATGAGTCCTGCAACCACTAGAGCGAGACCCAACAGTTCAAAGAGCAGATCTCCGAACCTCGTCGTTTGCGGGCTCGAGAAAATGGAGCCAACTAGTACCAGAGCATATGTTGCCATCTTCAAGGGATGCGTAAAAGATATTCCCTTACCGCCGGTCTCGGAAAAATTTAGTCCCCAGAAATAGATTATGGCTAGAATGACCGAAGCAATGCCATAGATCTGAGCAAGCTGTTTCCGTCCGGCAAGAAGGAAGACGAGCACCAAGGCAGGACCCAGAAATAGTCCTTGTAGGGAGGAAAATGTAGCTATGGTCAAGCTGACAAGAGAAACTGCTGTCCACCTCTTGCTCTCGGGGAAACTAAGCGAAGTAAAGCAAATGGCGATACACAGGTAGATCAGGTACCAAGCGCTTTGAAATGCCCAGGTTATGTTCTGGAAGGATCCAAGTGAGAGCACCAGCGGAAAGATAATGGCGAGGTTGAGCCAATAGCTCCTGCCTCGCATGATCCTAGAGAGTCCTAGTGCAATAATGACAGAACTTGCCACCTGGAGTAAGAGGTCAAAGTAGATTATCGTCTTCGAGTTTTCGCGACTTACGATTCCAAGTAGGAGGTTGATGACCTGAGGGATTAGCATTCGGTTTTGGTTGTGTTGCGCCCACAGCTGACCAAAGGTTAACGTGTTTTGGATATGGTCGACGAGAAGGGTCACCTGAGTCCACTGGTCCGAATGTATTGCCGATGACGCGTAGTGGAAGGTAAACCAGCAGTACAGTACCACTGAACCAATACCGGAAGCAATTCCTAAGCTAATAAATGAGCGCGATCTTTTATCAACTGGTATCTCCAAGTGTTGTAAAATTGCCGATTCCCCTTACCAAAGTGTTTTGGAACAAACATTATTTATGGTTTTATGCGTCAACATTATACCTGACTCCAGGAGTTTTGAGCAGCTCAGGAATCGTTTATGCAAGTCATCGGTTATGATGCCACCATTGCAATCGTCTTGAGCTATTGCCTGACATACACCGTTTCGTATTCATCCCCTAGGGCTCGGTTTAAAAAATGCCCTGGTGCTGAAGGTTTCATACAGTATTTGGTGGCTCATGGTATTTAACACACTGATGCTGTACTGGGAGGTGCTGTTTGGGATAGAGCCTTAGTTCCACTGACCTGGCCTGGTGTTTTCAGGCTCTGGATACCCCCGGGGTTGGTTTCAAGGGTTTGTTGATTAGAGTTCTTTGGGTACCACTCCCCATTGGTCATATCAAATATCACGGTAGGGCACTGGTTGATGCTGTCAAATGAGAGGAGGTTACCATAAGAGGTAGCGGCAAGAGACCCTAAAGAATCACCGATTAGGTTCGGCGGATAGTACACGCTGAAATTCGCGAAGTTGTGAACTCCCGATGGGTCCAGGCAAGTGCTGTCTGAAATTGCGCATTTCTCCAATGCTACGACTGGTCCGCCACTTGCGGGGCCAGAAGATGCCTGTTGCGATCTACCGTTCCCGATCACCACCCACGTACTTTTGCCGGTAAATCTGAAGCACTCGATGAAACCAAAGTGTTGGACAAGAAGTTGAAGCTGGGCTTTGGCGAAAAAACCAGGTTTACAGAGAATTGCAAGTGGGGACTGTTCTGCTTTGAGTGCACCGGTATGATCTGATGTCGGAGGACTCGATACTTTAGAGACGGTTGTTGCTGTATTCTTTGGTTGCCCACAGCTTCCAGGTGATTTACCGGCGCATGATTGCGTGACCGTCACCTTGGCAACTACACAAGATTTTGAAATGGTCCCACCATAGCCACTGAGACAGAGTCCAGGGATGTTAACCGGCGGGGAAAACAGGATCTCGGCAACTCCGGGAGCAAGTCCCTGGTAGCGCTGTTCCATGGATTTCTCTGCGGTCAGCTCAAGGACATTGGGATTCTGACTTCTTGCCGAAGCTGTTCCGTGGTTTCGGCTAGAAGTGCCGTCGATGAAATGTACTGTAAGTGATTGGCCAACTTTTATGTGGACTGCCGCTCCAGTAGAGAGAAAAGATCCAGCACAATTACCTGTGGGAATCTTCTGGGTGGAATTGCCAGCTGTGATTTCTGCTGCGTAACTGCAACTTGAGGTCGTGGCCTGTCCATTGTTGCAGGAAGTCAAGAGTGGACCTAAGAACGTAAGTACCAAGGTGACAAGGAGGATTCTTTTTGAGTCCATATATTCCTTCCATGGTACAGGTTATATATGCGGCTTTTGATTGAACTTCAGTGATGAATACTTGATTAAAATATAAATGCAAATTTCGAGGCTTTTATAAATAGAGTTTCGGAGGTTGGTAATGAAAATCGCTATTATTGCCCCACCCTGGGTGCCAACGCCGCCGAGGACATACGGTGGCACTGAGTCAGTCCTGGATATTCTTGCTCGGGGACTACAAAACATGGGTCATGAAGTAGTTTTATTTGCCACTGGTGACAGTTCCTGCCCCGTGCCTCGTCGATACCGTTTTGAAAATGCGCTGGGAACCGGGCGGGCTGACAGCGAAATAATGGAATCACTTCATGTAATGAGTGCATACGAAAATTTGCGAGATTTCGACATAATTCACGACCATACGCTACTGGGTCCTATTGTTAGCGCGTGGTATCCAGAAATACCGGTGGTGACAACGAATCACGCGCCTTTTGTCGGCAATGGGCTTGAAGATTTCTACAGGTCAGTTGGGGCGCGGGTTCCAATCATTGCTATTTCGGAGCATCAAGCCAGATCTGTAAAAGACATGAATATTGTTTCCGTGATACACCATGGGATAGACGTCGGGGAATTTTCTTTTGGGAATGGAGACGGAAATTACATGGTGTTTCTGGGCAGAATGAATCCAGACAAGGGTGTCCATGCAGCCATTGCTGTCGCGCGCGAAGTGGGTTTGGAATTGAAAATTGCGGCGAAGTGCCGAGAACCAGCAGAGAAATCATACTTTAGAGAAGTGATTCAGCCATTGCTGGGTTCGGGTGTCGAATATGTCGGGGAAGTTGACTTCAATCAGAAAATTGCCTTACTTAAAAATGCGATATGTCTTTTGAACCCGATTAATTGGCCAGAACCATTTGGGATGGTAATGATAGAAGCACTAGCTTGTGGAACTCCTGTGGTGGCCACAAACGCTGGCGCGGCACCAGAAATTGTGCAAGACGGAGTCAATGGTTTTATATGCGACTCGATAGAGGGACTTTGTGGGGCGGTGCAGCTAGTGTCAAAAATAGACCGCTTGGAATGTAGAAAGTCAGTTGAGGAAAGATTTTCTCAGGAGCTTATGGTGAAGAAACATTTGGAGACCTATGAAAAAGTTATAAGCAATTTCCGGGCTTCAAGTTCCCGGGATTCAAACATTGTTCCGTTGAGAGCCGAGATGGATTTGTCTCAAGATGTAGTAAGTGAACCTCCAATGGAAGGTATCAAGGAGGTGTTTCCTTCGGCTAGTGGAATGTAGAACTCTGATCTTATTAAATTAGATCAGGTTTCGCGAGTAAATTAGGGGTCGATCAAAGGATCACCCTAACTGGCCCGGCGGACTCTAATGAGTACTGATAACCATTGTTTTCGCTACGCATTACTGCTAGGTTTACCTTTTCATTTCCGATCGCGAGGCGGGACATCTTGATTGATTTAAGCCAAGTCGGGAATGACGGTCGTAGTCGGATGATCATATTCTTAGCGTCCGCCTCGAGGCCAAGTAGCGTGGATACTATTTGCACAACGGCGCCAGCTGCCCAGGCTTGGGGAACATTTGCTCCTAAATATTGCACAGGGAAGCTTCTTGTATCACGCTCTAATCCCGAGAATAATTCTGGCAATCGGTGGTAGGCAAAGCACTCCGCAGCATCAAGGGTAGCTTCGACAATTTTGTGGGCATGCTCGTCAAAACCATAATTTCGCATACCTGCAGCTATAAGCACATTATCGTGAGGCCAGACAGATCCCCATTGATACGAAAATGGGTTGTAGCTGGGATGATCACTTGAAAGCGTCCTTATTCCCCAACCGCTCCACATATCCTTTTCGAATAGTCTCGCTATTAATTTCTCAGAACGTTCAGGATAGATTGCTCCGTAATACATCAGCTGACCCGCATTTGACGCAACTGATTCAATGGGGCGTTTATTGCCGTCCAGCCCCAAATAGTAAGTGCTCTGATCAGCCCAATAAAACTTCTCGTCTACTAAATCTTGAAGCCGATCTGCTTGGTCATAAAGCTTTTGAGCGGCCAACTTTTCCCCGTATGCTTCTTCAAGAACCTTGGCCCAAGCCCGTTTAGCTGCAATGACTATTCCTTGGTTCTCGATGGTGGCGATTGGAAGGACTGGCAGTGTTCCGTCTGCATGAACAATTGCCGTTCCATCGTCCTTCCATCCCTGATTGAAGTACC
>JAKBSX010000667.1 GCA_021844725.1 Actinomycetes bacterium
GGAACGGATAGTAGCTTGTTGCATAGACGGAAATTTTTAAAGATTTCCGAAAATATATCCAAATCAGAAAATTACCATAAGGCAATATCTTTCGCACTATAGTTTATAGATACAGGTGATTGCTTGACGTAATACCTGTCGTAATGTCTACTTCGGTGTTACATACGGGCTGTGGCGCAGCTTGGTTAGCGCGCTTGACTGGGGGTCAAGAGGTCGGGAGTTCAAGTCTCCCCAGCCCGACAAAGAAGTACATTTAAAACCATATATCGCTACGCAACATTTGCTTTTTTACATACATTGATTGCATAGCTGGTTGCCTATATGACTATGGTTGTGGTTTACAAAGGCAAAACTCCTGTCAGTGTTTGCCTTACCGCTGTCCTTGAACACATGAACCTGAGTATTTTGCTGACCTAACGCATGAGTAACTTGATGTGTAATCTGTAGGTATCGACTTAGGGTCTAAATAGTCAGGCAGAATCTCGTTTATATGCGAGACACGCCAGACGTCGTCCTCTCGGAATCAGAAACCATAAGAGAATTTTCCCATATGCTTCATCATCTTCGCCGGAGCCGGCGAACTGTCGGTTCTCACGTTATGACATACGAGTCAAATCGTCTCGTCATCGGAGCGACTAGTCGGTGGTATTGCTGCGAATCGTACCAGGGAAGAAGCAGCTGAGGGTATTGCTGTATCCTTATCAAAAACTACTAGAGTAAACCCATGAGCACCTGCCGAACTATGGCCAGGGAAATATCTATCGTTTCGATAACCAGTGACGTATCCTCATAAAGTAGACCGGTCCTGATAGTCGTGTCATCACCAGGTCAAAGCGGCATTGCACCAAAGTAGAGGTCGAATCAATCCTGGCCCAGTTCCGCGGGATTCGCGATGCTGGTGTAATGGAGAACGCCTATACCACTGTCTCAGAACTCTTGAATCGTTGGCTCGCGGTTCACGAGACCGATATCGCAGAATCTACCCAAGCCCAATCTTAGTGGGTCATTGACACAGTACAGATTTGTGTGTTATAGTGTGTTAATAAATCTGGCGTAGTAAGGTTTCCAATGGTACACGTTCGCGGGGTGGTTGATGCACGTTTTGCGAATCCATCTAAAATCGAAGAGCAACTTCGTGTTCAATTGCGTGGTGTTCGTATGGTTGGGGAAGTACCACTGGATCTAGGTGGAGAGAATTACCTTGGAGCGAAAGATGTGTGTGAAAACCTTATTCGCTCGCGGAATGTGGAAAAGCTTGGGCAGTATTACCCCGCTTCCCTTTGTGTCTTTCTCGTTGCTGAGGGGCGATACCGCTATCGTCAGGGGGAGTTTTGGTCAAGCCTCTCAGTTGGGACGCCATCTGACCCGAATTCCCGTGCTAAGCTGGGAGCAGCCTTCCTCGCTTCGTTAGGTCGACTGCAGCTTGAAACCTTCGAGCACGTCCAAGTGGTGGAGCAAGGCCATCGTTATTTGTTGCCAATTCTTCTGCATGGCGGAATTCCGTCCTACTGCGTTGTGGATCTTTGGCGGTTGATTGTATCTGAAGTCCGAAGAGGCGTCGAAGATGGTACACAATTGCTGGCGAACTGGCGTGATCGACCGTACTTTATCGAGAAACTAGATAAACCAGTGCGACGCTTCTTGAAGTATGCTGGGGGGTTTGCGGAAGACCTTATCGGAAGGATGGTGGAGTTTATACTTGCCTGTCAGAGCTTGGATGAGTCGGGTTGGGACGGGCTGGACATCTTGGCCTCTAAGGTTGGTATCCCAAGCTATCTACTCCAATGCGACCTGAAGAGTCTGATTAACGGTCTCGCTTCACCGATTGGAACGGCTCGACTTAGGCCGTTACTGCCTTCAGTGATACTTGATCCCTATGCCGGCGAGGGTCCATCGTTAAGGCTTCCCCCTCTGGTCGGCGATCTGGCAACCGGTATGAATTGGCTTATCCAGGGACGCAACGTTTATCGAAAGGTTTCCGCATCTCGGGATGATCGCATGATAACTCTAGAGCCCGATTCTCCATGGCAGGTTACCCTAGAAAGTGATGATGGCTGTATATCGAACCCCAGTTTATTTCAGGGCCATCCTAAGATCCCAGTTTATTTCTTTGATGCAGGTACCGGCGAGCTCCTCGGTCATCAGGATATACTGCGGGCGGAACGGATTCTTGTTCTCTCGCCTAAGGGGTTGCATTTCCAGACATCTGAGTCCGGTTTGTTAGTTGCTGAGACGGAGGAGCTCCCACTTCTATCTGGTCTTTGGTCCCCCTGGAGACTCCATTTGTTCAACCTTACTGGACTCGGAGAATTGCGTCTTGTCTGGTCTGATGCGTCAGAGAAGCCGCATGATGAAAAGATTCAAGTATTGACTAGTAGTACTCGTCCAAGGCTTGAGGGTAAACCTGTAAAGGGAGTGGTGAGTAGTGCCGGTCTTCAAATCTTTGATGCGATGCCAAAACTCAGTCTACCGTTGGGCTACACAGATCTTAGTAGATGGAGACTGCAGCTTCGAACGCAGGACTCTACAAGGGAAGTCTCGCTTGATGAGCTTCCAAACGACGGATCGAAGGTTGATCTAAGTGGTCTATTGCGAACCGGTGATCTTCTACTTGGTGAGCTCGTGGTTCGCGGGCCGTTGGGATCAGATTTGCAGGAGCAATTTTGCGTTGTTCCTGGATTGTTGGTCCTCACTTTCCA
>JAKBSX010000668.1 GCA_021844725.1 Actinomycetes bacterium
CCAAGTCTATAGGCTGAAGGATACAGGGGAAAGGCTGGCTTGACACACTTTCTTCGGGTTCAAGTGAAAAAGAGCAACGGGGAATGTGCGGCCATAATTGCAAGGCCGACTGATGCCCAATACTCAAGTTGGCTCGGACTGGCAAACGGAGTTGCTATTGTGAAAAATGAAAGCGGGGAGATCAGGCCGGACGAGCCGGTGGATGTGTTTTTGATCGGCAGCATCTCAGGCTAGTGGAGAAGGAACGCCGCATCGACTCGAATAGGAAAATTTCCTAGCTAACCTTAAAACTCGCAAATGCCTTAACCATAGGAGTTGATACTGCATTGACTACAATCACGAGCTCGGTCGTTGAAGAATTGATGTCAAAAAAGGTCGTCACAGTTGAGTCATCGAGCTCGGCATTCGACGCTGCAAGACAAATAATGAATCATGACATAGGTTGTGTCGTGGTGTTGGGCGCGAAAAACGAGATCGCCGGCCTCATAACAAAGGGCGACATTCTGAGAGAAGTTGTAATGAAGAAGCTAGACCCACTCAAAGTCAGCGCAGAACAGGTGATGTCTCATCCGGTGATAACAATTGGACCACGAGCTAGCTTGGAGGATGCTTCGAAACTGATGATGGAAAACAACCTCACGAAACTTCCTGTGACAAAGGGCAACGAACTCACTGGTATTATAACGTCCACTGATATTGTTCGCGGAAGTCGACCACGTAAGATAGCCAACAAAGACTCGATCTGATTTCGAAAACTCGTGCTCGGATCAACCCGAGCAGTCAATACTTCGATGCTAAAGTAATTCGACATCCACGACTGGCAGAAATCTCGTCAGATTCAATGCACTTGCGCTTGCAGTAAGGGGAACGATAAGGTTGGATCTAACAAACGAAGTGATTTCGACCAACCAGTTGGAATCTGCAAGATTGCCAAATGAATTCTTTATACTTACGATGATCCATGTCTTCAGCAATGAGTCGCAAACTTGAGCTTGCAACGCTTGGCGGTGGGTGCTTTTGGTGTACCGAGGCTGTCTTTTCTGAACTTAAAGGGATAGAGAAGGTCGAATCTGGGTATTCGGGCGGAACAGTGCAAAATCCTAGCTACGAACAAGTCTGCGATGGGGATACAGGACACGCCGAAGTGGTACAGCTCACTTTTGACCCGGACATCATATCATACAAAGACATACTGGACATATTCTTCTCGGTGCACGACCCGACCACTCTCAACCGTCAAGGAGCCGATGTGGGAACACAGTACCGCTCTGTGATCTTCTTCCACGATGCCGAGCAGAAGGCAGTTGCGGAAGCTACAATCAAGCGGGTCGAAAAATCGGGAATCTGGGATAAGCCCATAGTCACGCAGATCGCACCGTTTGAGGCATTCTACAGGGCAGAGGACTACCACCAGAACTACTTCAAGACAAACCCCAATCAGCCATACTGTAGCGTTGTGATAGCTCCAAAGGTCGCCAAGTTCCGGAAGCACTACATGGAAAAGCTCCGTAAGTAGCTTCATTCCACCCAGTCGGAGAGCATGTTCATCTGACGTATCAGGTCCTTCAGGCTCTCGAACACTGGATAGAGTACCACCTTGTCGGCGCCGCCGGATACTAGTGTGTTGATTTGACTTGTTATCTCTTGCCCAGTCCCAAAGATCGAAAACTCCCCAAGCCTAGTCGAGATTTCTTCACGCAACACTCTCCTCCGCTCAAAGTAGCAGGTTCCTTTGATACGCATAAGATCAGCAGCCGCCATGGAGCGTGATTCTGCAATCCTGCACAAGGTGTACACCATGAACCTAACTCCACGAGATCTTGCATAGTCAAGGAGTTCGTCGATCGAACTCGTATGAAGTATGTACGCTATCGAGCCGGTAGACGCGGCGAGATCGATAGCCCTTTTCCCGTTAATCAAACCTTCTGCTCCGAGCTTGAGCTCCCTTGCAGACAGCGGCGCCAGTTTCAGTGTCATATTGTGAAGCTGTCCGTAATCTGGCTTCAATCCGTACGCGGCGTTGCCAATAACCAGGTTTGCAGAGAACCTCTTTCCGAACTTTCTCAGTAGTTGCTTGATCCGGGCGGACTTGTTTACGGCGCCGCTCGTGCCTTTGGATGCTTGGAATGTTTCAGACCACAGCAATCCCAGATCGTATACTTTGGCATATTCTTCGAGTCCCAGAGTCTCGTCTCCCGTCTCGGCATCAAAGTTGACATTGACTGCTCCTATGGAGCTGTTGATTATTGACAGGAAAGATATTGTCTTTTGCGAGTTGTCAAGGTTCGTCGAAAAGGCGGAGCGTTTTGTCGCAATCTCTATTTGGCTTGCAAGGAATGTATTCAGAGGTCATTGTGCCTCATTGCCTCCAAAATACGCGAAATTCGCTTGGGAGATTGATGATACGCTCTTGGCCGTTAGAGATGAATCGTAGGATTCCTTGGAACGATTATAGTCAGTAGACATTGATGACTGCATGAGGAACGCAGTCACCTGACAGCACGATTGATGAATAGTTCAATTCGCTGGTTCACTTCCTCGTAGCCTCCACCTATAATTTCTGTGCTAATAAGAGATTCCCAGACCAATCGACTATGCCGAGCGCGATTCTGGATCAGAAACAATCATATGGCGAGCGAGTTTAACCCGACTCGGCAGACTGTGTCGGGACACGCCAATATTTCCCAATTTCT
>JAKBSX010000669.1 GCA_021844725.1 Actinomycetes bacterium
AGCCCAAGGGTCATATGGATCCTGACTATATGGTGGACCTCATCCAGTCTGCTGGCATCACCAGCATGGTGTTCACAGTCCCCACGCTGGTAAGGCGCTAGTTTCCACGCCTGACTTTCTTGAGCTGACTATCCATGCACACTAAGCTTCTGCACTTCATTCTCTGACAGGCAACTGAGTATTTGGCATCGCCTATTTTGGCGGCTCCCAACACCAAGATGAAATCATGGGGACTTGGTGGTGAAAGCGTATCTATGGACACTATGCGTCGGATTCAGGAGGTATGATTAGATTGTGATTGTAGCTATAGATCCGATAGATAGAACCGTTTCTGACTGAGAAACAATGCACTTGCAGGTTTTCCCAAATGCACGGATCATCAACACCTACGGTCCAACAGAGGTTACGGCTGTTTGCGTCCATCACACATATGCCCCTGATGATGAAGTCGTGGTAATAGGCAAACCTGATCCCAATATCCATGCTTACATTGTGGACAGCTCGATGCAGCTGGTGCCCATGGGAGCACCAGGGGAACTGTTGTTGAGTGGTCCCCGTTTGGCTTTGGGATACGCCAACCGTCCTGATCTCACCGCCGAGAAGTTCATCCCCAACCCTTGTCTTGTTACCTTCGAGAGTCAGATTCCTGACGACTTGAAGCCGCACTTCCAGCTTGCGTATCGCACCGGGGACCTGGTGCGGTGGCGTGCTAACGGTGAGATCGAGTTCCTTGGGCGCATTGACCGTCAGGTGAAGGTGAATGGTGTTCGCATCGAGCTGGGCGAGGTCGAAGCCGTGCTTGGCGCCGCCGATGGGGTTCAAGCTGCGGTGGTTTCAGCTGTTCGGGACCCTCAGGGTAAACAGAAGCTGGTTGGTTATGTGACCCCTGGTGACGTGGACACTGATGCCGTCCTGGAGCATTGCCGGTCAAGCTTGGTTGCGTCTATGGTGCCCAGTGTGATTATTGCTTTGGATTCCTTCCCCTTGCTACCAAATGGTAAGGTGGATGTCAGGTCTCTTCCAGCACCGGAGTGGGAGGATAGTGAAGAAACCTTTATTGAACCCGCCACGGAGCTTGAGCGGGTGGTTGCCAGCGTTTGGGTGGAAGTGCTACGTCGCAGCGAACCGTTAAGCGCCCTTTCAGATTTCTTTACTGCGGGTGGTACCTCCTTGCAGGTGTTCCGAGTTACTGCCGCCTTGCAGAAGGCAGTAGGTCTGGAAGGCTTGCCCCCAACTTTAATTCATACCTCCAGAACTGTACGTGCTACTGCACTTGCTATACAGGGGTTGTTGGATGGTCGCAGTGGAGACTATATTGCAAAACTGCCGCCTATTGTGCGCAGTGAATGGGGCGACAGCCTGCGACCTTTGTCTTCAAATCAGGAGCAAATGTGGGTCTTGGCTCAAAATGGTGGCTCCGTGGCCTACAACATGCTCTTCGTCCTCCAATTGGACGGATTACCCGATATCGATGTGCTACAGCAATCCCTGGACGAAGTTGCACGGCGTCATGAAGTCCTCCGAATGCATTATTTCGATGTTGATGGCGTGCCAATGGGAAAAATTGCTGATGTGGACGCTTTTCGTGTGCCGTTCGAAGTTATAGATTTCGACAGCAGCGAATGCTTAGCTGACGCTATTGCTTTGGAAGGCCGGAGGGAGTTCAACTTCTTTACAGGTCCTTTAATACGGTCACAAATCTTAAAACTCAAAGATGGCTCCGATGTCAAACTTATCATCAACATGCACCATGCTGTTGGGGATGGGTGGTCTTGGGGTTTATGTTTTAATGAAATATCAGCACATTTCAGAAGGTTTTCTGGGCAAGAATTCGCGACTGTTGAGTCTCTCCCAATCCAATACTCTGATTATGCAGCTTGGCAATCGGTCCTCCTCAGCAGTGAGTTAGCAGGCGAGGCCGGGGTCTACTGGCAAAACCATCTTCTTGGTGCTCCTACATTCTTACAGCTCCCCAACGACTATCTGAGGCCTGAGAAACCTTCTTTCAAGGCTTCAACGTTGTCATTGATAATACCACCTGAGTTGCAGAGCAGAATAAGTACATGTGCTAGACAATTAGGAATTAATGTGCAGGCAGTACTGCTTTCTGCATTGCAAATTGTTCTGATGCTGTATTCTCGGCAGAATGACTTGGTTGTTGGAGTTCCTGTAGCTGGGCGCGATCAAGCTGCAACTCAAAACCTCATCGGCTACTTTATAAATACGTTGCCAATACGGGCAATTATCAATATGGAAGATACATTTAGCCAAGTGGCAAATCGGGCAAGCCAGACAGTTATAGAAAGCCTTGAACATGGATTTTTACCTCTAGCTAGAATCCTTCAAGCCGCACAGGTGCATCGTTCAGCCAACATTAACCCTCTATTTCAAGTTATTCTGCAGTATCTTCCAAAGGACCAAAACCTTGGAACAGAATTAAAACTAGGGAACGTGACAGGGCATGTCATACCCAACCCTGAAGGCCAGGCCCAAGCTAAGATGGATATGATATTCACTCTTACGGAAGGTGGAAGATTTACGGCAGAGTACATGGCCGAGCTATTTTCTCCGTCAACCAGGGCATCAGGTCACGAACACCGCGATGGGCCACAAGCACGCCCTTGGGACGGCCGGTCGAACCTGAAGTGAAGATGATGTATGCCGTGCCGTCCGGAGAGCACCGGTTC
>JAKBSX010000670.1 GCA_021844725.1 Actinomycetes bacterium
AACCTCTTCCTGAACCTCCTTGCGAGGCAATTACTGAAATTAATGACGGTTCTAAAGTTTCGATCACGCCAAGTGCGAACCCCAGGACAGCTAACCCGAGAAGATATGCCGGCAATCCCAGATTTAAGTGGATATCTAAAATAAGTATTATGGCCCCTATTCCAGATACAAAATAGCCCATAATCCCCAGGTTCCTAAATTTCACAGCCAGGGATTTGCCAAGTTTCCTGGCTAGCAGATAGCCGGTTGCGGCCGAAACCGCCTGGAAAACAAGAAATGACACGATGCCTGATATTTTTGATCCGGTCTTTTGAGCTACGGTCAAAACTGGAAATCCGATGCTATAGAAAGTGAATCCATAGAGGGCGCTGGCGGCATAAATGGCCCGGGCTTCTCTCGGATGCCGAAACTGGGTCTTACTTTGAGTGCTATCCTGATTTGGTTTTGGACGAGAGATTTTCTTTCCGGTCGATGCCCTGGCTAGCGATAGAGAAGACATCGCTAATGGAATCGCGGTCAGAAGGAACAGATACTTGAACTGAAGATGGTAGCTGAGTGCGACGATGACGAGAAGTGCCGCAGCGGCACCCCCGCCCACATCAAGGGCATGCAGAAACCCAAATACCGTGGTTCGGTGTTCTTCCTCGGTTATAGCTTCACTGAGCATTACTCGACGCGATGGGCTTCTGAAGTTGCGGGCCCACCATCCACCTGTGAGGAGTCCAATTGCCCAGGCTGGATTTGCAATCAATGCGGAAAGGGAAAGAAGCGGGATTAGGCAGTTTCCTATGAGTGCTGTTTTTTTGTGACCGATGCGGTCTCCAAGGCGGGATCCAAACAGGGAGAAGATTGCCCCGCCACCGTAACTTAGTGCCATTGCCAGGCCATATTGCCACACCGGAGCGTGAAGTCGAATTACTAAGAAGAGTGGAAAGGCAGCCAGTACGGACTGATAGCCAACATCAGCAAATCCGGCAGAGAGTGAAATTGACCAAATGTCTCTGTTCCGCCATTGGCTTTTGCCCATTAATTTCCCTGAACAGTCCTTATCAGTAAGCCGATTTGTTTAAAAGTTGTGATTGGAAACCAATAATACCCTTACAGCTGCAACTTGGCAATTGCTTGACGGTGAGAACATGATCTCGAATGATTTGATAAGACCTTATGACAGGAATTAAAGAATTGATCTGTCATATGATTCCCACGCTAGGATCCAGCTGGCTGGCACGGCGCACTTTGGTGGTCGGGTTGAGTTTTAAAGTCAGCAGTTATGGCAGCTATTTTTATGTCTTTTTATTTTCTTTCACCATAGAGATTGGAATTCAAAGTTTCACCTTCCTGGTAGGGTTATGGTATGTCAAATTTACAGACCCAATTTGGTTCCGATGTAACAATGCAGATTCAGTCCACTGATAGAAGTGCAGACTTATATCAGCGCCTCCTTAAAGAGAGAATTGTGTTTCTTGGTACCCAGGTAGACCAGAATTCAGCAAATGCTATCTGCGCTCAACTTTTACTGCTCGAAGCTGAGGATCCGAGTAAAGATATCGCACTGTATATCAACTCGCCAGGGGGGTCCGTAACTGACGGTCTGGCAATTTACGATACAATGCAATATGTCAGTTGTGATGTAGCCACTATTTGCCTGGGAATGGCTGCATCAATGGGTCAATTTTTGCTATGTGCGGGAGCTCCAGGAAAGAGGTATGCGTTGCCTCATTCCAGAATACTGATGCACCAGCCCTCGGCGCAGGCTCAGGGTCAGGCAGCTGATATTGCGATCCAAGCTGAACAAATTGGTTACCTGAAAAAGATGCTGGCTGAGAGGATTGCGATGCATACTGGCCAGACGGTTGAAACTATAACAGCCGATTCAGATAGAGACCGTTGGTTTACCGCTGAAGAAGCCAAAGATTACGGATTTATAGATCAGGTGATAACCAGATCTTCTTCAACAAAGATAGAGACAAAAGGATAGCTGATGTTCCCAGTCAGTAGGGGATAATCACCTATGATGGTAACAGAGCGAAAGTCTTAAGCGGAATAACCAAAATAAGAATTCGGAAGGAAAGGCTTTGTTGGAACAAGCCGACAGCACATCCGGTGGCAAGGTGGCTGAATCTCGTTCAGGATCGATGCCTATAAGGGTAGTGAGTCCAAAAGTAACAATTTTGAAGAGGCTCGCGAACATATGGTCGTTCAGGGAGCTCTTGGTTTCGATGGTGCGCAAAGAGCTGCGGATCAAGTACAAGAATTCGGTACTGGGGTTCGTATGGTCTCTGCTTAACCCCGCTCTTTATCTGGTGATCTACTACATAGTTTTTCAAAAAATCCTGAAAAACGAAATGCCGCTTTACGCTATATTCCTGTTGTCGGGTTTGTTGGTGTGGAACTTCTTCTCAAACGCGCTTTCTGCTGCCACGACTACGGTTGTAGCCAATTCTGGAATAGTTAAAAAGGTGGCCTTCCCCAGGGAGATTTTGGCGCTTTCGAGCGTAGGTGCGGCATTTGTGTTTTTCCTGCTTCAAGCTACTGTACTGGTGTTGGCGCTTTTGATATTCCAGGTCACTCCGGCCTTAGCCTATATCTGGTTGGTGCCAGTAGCTTTGTTGGCACTTATCCTTTTTGCTGGAGCTCTGGCGGTGGCTCTTTCCGCAATCAATGTTTATCTTCGTGACACGCAACA
>JAKBSX010000671.1 GCA_021844725.1 Actinomycetes bacterium
AGCACGCCTGACCTATACCTGCGCCTGCACCGGTCACAATGACCGGTGCTCCATCAAATCGTAGCGCAGCTAAAGTTTCATTGTCTTCTTGTCGAGCGGTCATCAGGTTGCCGGAAACATCTTGGCAACCTGCTCTTTCGAGACCGTTGCGAAGTCATTGGGATTTTCTCTAACCCACTGCGCGATTTCGCTTCGGGTTGCAACCCAGACATCTGGACAAGCCGTAATATGGTCAAGCATAAGTTCCAGTACACGAGTCCGAAATCCGTGACAGATGAACGGGTGAATGGCAAACCCCATCATCTTTGGGCTTCCTCGCAGACCTTCTTTTCGAAGTACATCGAATTCGTCGATGGCCATCTGCAACAGCTCGCGTGGGGTCCTGCCATTCCCTGAGTAAGACTGGTAATCACTTACGTGTGCATAAGGCATACAAATGAGATCTCGATCTCCGTCCTGCATTTTGAACGGCACGTCGTCTCCCTGAAAGTCGGCGTGCCAGGAATAACCGAGGTCAAATACCAAAGGTACGGTATTTGGTGTCGGCCGGTGACCCGGAGAAATATATCCAGTAGGAGCTGCCCCAAGCACCGATTTGAATGCCGAGACTGTGTTTTCAAGCGACTTGCGCTCTTCCTCCAGCGTCATCATGATCGGATAAGCGTGCTCATAATTTTCGCTACCCATATCATGTCCGGCAGACTGTGCTTCTTTTGCCAGTTCGGGACTTACCTCCACCCGCTTGCCGTTTGCCACGAAAGTAGTACGCACGTTGTAGTCATCGAACATCGTTAGTAAACGTTTTAGACCCTGAGCCTCAGCGTATTCATGGTCCCATACTGCCCACATGTCTCGAGCATAGAGAGCGTCTGACGGTACGGGACGCTGTGAACTCCGCTGATGAGATTTAGGCGTACCAATATCGGCGGGCCAGATCTCCCAGGGGATGATAAGTCCAAATGCTATGCTTTTCCCATCAGGCCATTTAGCCATTCTTTCACCACTCTTTCTGTTGATATATGTATGTTTATATTTGCCATCAAATGTTGGCATTGGTACTGCAGGAGATTTGAAGAACCTAACCTAGAGCAGCGGTATTTATATATTGATTTGTCCAAACAACGCCTTGTTTTGCAGTGCTGCCACTTGGAATTGCACCTGTTTCGACGTTCCACTTAATTGCGTCGTTCCAGTCACTTTGGGTCGCAAGTCCATTTTTTGGAAACTGAGTTTCTTTTAGACTCGTCGTAAGTTCTGAAGCGGTAAATCCTGGAAATAAAGAGACAAGTACAGGGACGGCCTTGTTGGGATGATCCCGCAGAAAGTTGTCAGCCATTGCTACTGCTGTGGCCACCCCCTTTACCACCGATGGATGGGATTTCGCATACGCTCGTGAGGCCAAGACGATGTCATACACTTGTGATGCGCCAAGCGGCAGGTTACTAACTCCAACTAGAACTGAGCCCAAACCTTCGGCAGTTAGTTGAGCGGTTGAAGGAGGTGATGCAGCAAAGGCATCGATCAGCCCTTGTTTTATGGCCGCAGCCTCTGCAGATATACTGGTGAAAGAGATTTTGTGGAAGTTGGAGTAACTAAAGCCGCCATATTTGGCTGCCAATTTCCATACTGCTTTATCAGATGAGGAAAGTTCTCCAATGGTTGCACCCTTTAGACTGGCAAGCTTGGTGTCTGCACTTGCTGAACTTGGAACAGGGTGGCTGGATAACCACTTAGAACTGACAAACATTTGAATAGTGTTACCAATATTGGTAGTGACAACTGATTCCAGAGGAAGACCCTTCGCATTCGCCAGAACTGCTGCAGTTGATGAGACTCCACTAAATTGGACAGTTCCTGCCGCCAATGCCGAGTCTGCGACACTGCTTCCTTGGACCACCTCGACTTTGGCGTTTATGCCTTCTTTTTTAAAGAACCCCTCTTTTTGAGCCACACCGACCGGGGCAAGGTCTAAAACATTTACTGCCAATGCGATGGTAGCAGGTGTAAGTGTTTTGGCACTTGAGCTCGAACTTGCTGAAGTGGTCTTGCTGGTAGATGATGCTGACGAGCTGCTGCTTCCACATGCGCTTAGCGTTAACACCGATAGAGCCATGACTAGACTCGCCGCTCGAAAATGGCGTACGGATCTTTTGCGATCCGAAGATAACGAACTGAAATACAATGACATTTATATCCCCCTTGGTTGTTTTATTTATTGTTTTATTAATCTGCTGGCACTCACTCGTCCTGATAGGTTCTCCATGGCATTACCCATCGCTCAAATAAACTGATGATCCCTGTGCCAACGATGATCATCAGAACTAAAATTACAATTCCTGCGAATACACTTGCTGAATCGAAATTTTCGGATGAATTTCGAATGAAATAACCAACGCCTTTGTCTGCAGCTATAAATTCTCCGACAATTACGCCAATCATTGCGAATGGAACTGCGGATCTAAGTCCTGTAATCAGAGGCGTGCTAATTTGCGGTAACACAACTTTTCTAAGTACCACCGACCTTCCTCCACCCATGAGCTTTACCACTTCGACAAGATCATTCGGCATCGATCGGACACCTAGGAGTCCATTGAACAATTCAGTTTCCGGTGCAGTAGGTTAGCCCGCTCATTCGTTTTCTGCATTGCCGCTACGAATTCCTGCCTTTTGCAGCCGCAATCTATAG
>JAKBSX010000672.1 GCA_021844725.1 Actinomycetes bacterium
TAATAGAGCAGTCGACTTGTGTAACGTACTCAGCGTATCTCAATCTAACACATCTACCGAGTCCAGAATTCGATCTCCAGTTCCGCATCTGACCCAGGATTTACACTGTGCAGGATTTCCGGAGGTATTGCTTGAGACTCCCCCTCAGAAAGTTGGAGATGCATCGGCGGGGCAACCTGAATGTCAAATTGCACCGAACCTCTTTTCACTTTTAGAACGCCCCATTTCCCGGCTGGAACTTTATGAGCCGAAAGCAGACCCTTGGGCAATGTGGAACGGTTCCATGGACCTACAACACTGTCAAGTACGACTCCCTCAGGTAATTGGCATCGATCACAAAGTGAGCAGCTAAGCAGCGTCCCAACTCTCGAATTTCTTTCATCATCATTCAAAACCCACGGTCTGACCTGGAAAGGAGGGCGATGTCTTACGTGTTGTGCGTGAAGACAACTCAGTTCTGCAACCCAATCACCGAGTTCATCTTTGCGAAATCCAATTATCTCCCTAAACATATCTTTCCCTCCATGGAAAATCGCTAAAACTACCCTTACGACAAGGCGCTGATCTCTTAAATCAATTATTAAACCCGTTTGAGCCCTTTTCACGCAATGGACAAAGGTAATGAGCAAACAGTAGGATATTTTGAGTTGCGACAAGTTAAGTTAACATTTAGCCCAACTTTTGCGACATAAAAATTGAAGCATAGCGATTGGCTAGTAAGTATTTCTATAGAAACCTTACAGGGGGATTAAATTGGAGAGTGTCAGCAAGAAGGATGAAATTACTCCTGAGTGGGGACTCAGCAAGTTTGACCCCTGGGATAACAGGTTGAATTATAAAAACATCTGGACTATATACCGAGAGATGCGCAATGCTGCCCCGGTGGTATATAGCGAAGCCCACGGAGGCATCTGGTGCATAACCAGATATGAAGATGTTCGAAACGCTGCACGGGACGTCAAGACTTTCTCGTCACACAATGTAATGGACATTGGCAACGCCAACAAAAACACAGCACCGAGAGTCCGGAGACTTATAGAGCTTGATCCTCCTGAGCACACCGTGCATCGCAAGGTGATGCAGGTACCTTTCCTTGCCAGCAGAGTGGGAGAATTCTTTGACGGAATTAGGACCAGCATCAGAGAGCTACTAGACAAGGTTGAAAAAAACAAGGAATTCGACATCGTCAACGATATTGCTGAACCCGTGCCTCAGGATGTGCTCGCTAAGGTTCTGGGATTTGACGATGAATCACGAATAAAAAACAGAGAGCTGGTTTTGCGCTTCGTAAATGCCGATCTTGAAACTAGAAGAGAACGGCAGGAAGAGCTCAGAGCATTCCTGCTTGAGAAAATTAGAGAGAAAACTGAGAACCCTGGTGATGATTACCTTAGCCAGATGTGTATGAGCGAGCACGACGGCGAAAGGTTCACCGAAGCCGAATTAGTGGGTATGGTGCAAGGGTTCGCTTTAGCTGGTCACCATACTTCAATCAACGCGATTGCCTCCATGCTCTATCGCCTGTCAGACGAGAATGTCAAAAATCTTTACCTCTCTGACCCAAAATGGGGAAGTAAAATCGTCGAAGAAACGCTTCGCCTTGACCCTCCGATCCATCTAGAGGGAAGAACAACAACGGTTGCCACTACGGTTGGTGGAGTAAAAATCCCCGCCGATCAGTCAGTAGCGCTAATCTATGCGTCTGCAAATCACGACGAAAGCAAATTTGAGCAACCCGAAGCGTTCCTGCCTCAACGGGATTCCCTTCAGCACTTGGCATTCGGACACGGAATACATATGTGCATTGGAATGAATCTTGCCAGGCTGGAAATGAACATTATCCTGGAGGAGGTAATGTCCCGAATACCCAATTATCAGCTAATAGGGGAACCGGAAGACTCCGGTATGGTGTTTGGACATCATATGGGATGGGAAAAAATGCCAGCCGCGGTATCCCAATAGGCCATGACAATAAATAGAGTTCCAATTCTTTTACCCAAGTAAGATGACATGCGGCAACTTTAACCTATTCATATATGGTTAATTTTCGAGATATAGGTTCAGCGGGCTTTCTAACTCGTAAAGCCAGAAATTAAGTTAGTAGGCGCTTTGCAAGTGAATAAGGATGGTATCAGATTCAATGCCAGTTGCAACTGAAACAACAGGGGAAAATAGCTCCAATAATTTTTCGAGAGGATGGAAAGAACCCACCAAATTTCACTTCGCAATAGTCCTTGTTGTGCTTGTTATAGCTGCAGCAGTGGTATTCCTTGTAGTGCGTAAAAATAATACTTCACAGGCCTATTCCCAAATTAGAGCAAGCGGGATTCCGTCGTACATCTCAACTCCACTTGCCAATCTGATGGAACTTTCACCGAGCCCTTCGAACGCTACTGCGCCAAACTTTACGTTAACTGACCAAAACGGAAAGACTTACTCTCTCTCAAGTTTTAGGGGGAAATCAGTGGTTTTGGAGTTCATGGATCCTAATTGCACTGATATATGCCCTTTAGTATCGCAAGAATTCGTAAATGCGTACCACGATCTTGGAGCCTCAGCAAATAATGTGGTGTTTATAGCCGTAAATGTCAACAAATATCACCTCAGCACGGCCGCTGTTACGCGTTTCACCAACGAGCACTTCCTCATATCTGGTGACGCACCAGAAACCCCCAACTGGCACT
>JAKBSX010000673.1 GCA_021844725.1 Actinomycetes bacterium
CGCTTTATCAGCGTAAGCATCATTGCAATAGCATGCTCCGCAGTAGCATCGATTTCCTCAGGTACAGGTGTAAAACTGACCAAAATGTCGCGCTCAAACGCTGCCTCTAAGTCGATGCTCTCCATCCCTATTCCGAACTTCGAAATGTACTTGAGGTCAGGTAATGCTTCTATTACTCGTCTGGTTATACGATTGCCCCCAGCGCCCATAAGGGCAACGCAATCCTGCGCTCTCTCTATCATCTCGTCTTCAGATAACGGATATGGAGGAAAATCCCACATTGGGCGACCACGTCTAATTATCACCCCACGGTCTTCTAACCAGAGTAATGAACTGTCCGTTGGATCTATTAATTCATGGACAAACACTTGATGATTCATCTTTACCAATCTTCACAAATACGTAGAAAGTGATAACTTGTTTTGCTCAAAATCTGAGGCCGGACCATCCTTAACAATCTCTCCACGTTTCAGAACATAGACCCACGATGCAATTTCTGTCGCCCAGACAGCATTCTGCTCGGAAAGGAGAACGGTTTGACCGGATTCGGCTAGTACGGCAATGGTTTCGAACAATTTCTCAACCAAAGTAGGAGCTAGACCTAAACTTGGTTCATCAAGCAGCAACACCTTAGGTTCAACAACAAGTGCACGTCCAATGGCCAGCATCTGCTGCTGTCCGCCAGATAGCGTTCCTGCTAGCGACGACCTCCGATCAGAAAGTATCGGAAATAAATCAAACACCCGCGATATGGATGCTTCGAACCCATGCCTACTTCCTCTCCAACCTACTCTCAAATTTTCTTCAACAGTCAAAGGCAGAAAAATTCGGCGCTCTTCCGGAACCATCACAATCCCGTGGCGTGCCACTGTGTGCGCTGGTTTTTTTACCAAATCTCGACCCTCGAAAAGCACATGTCCTGCAGCCGCACTACGAACTCCCGAAACCGCTCGAAGCAATGACGACTTTCCAGCCCCGTTGCTTCCAACTAGCGCGACTACCCTTCCTTCTGGAACGCTAAGAGAAGCATTTCGTACGGCAGGTACGCTCCCATAGAAAACATCGATGCTACGTATCTCTAGCATGTCGCCTCCCTAAGTAGGCCTCCACAACAGCTTCATTATTGCTTACCTCTGTCGGCAAACCTTCGGCCAATACTTTTCCAGAAGCAAGCACTGTAACGCGATCACATAGTTCAAGGACGAGATTCATATGGTGTTCAATGAGTAAAATCCCAAGATTTTCTTGGTCACGCAGATCTCTAACTAGGGTTGCTAACTGTATACACTCTTCGTTTGTCATTCCGGCAGCAGGCTCGTCGAGAAGCAAAATCTTGCAGTTTCCAGAACCTAAGGCTCTGGCTATCTCAAGCCTACGTTGAAGTGCATATGGCAAAGAGCCAGCCATCTGTGACCGTAAATCAACAAGACCGCAGCGCTCCAAAGCATCCAAGGCTGTCATTTTCCGTTTCCTGCCCTCAACACCGCCACTGGAAAATATGAGACTTCTCCCGACTTCTCTTAGGGGGTCGATTGAATACCCAATCAAAGCGTTTTCAAGCAGCGTCGCCTCGGGTATCAGCCGACACGTTTGAAACGTGCGTCTGATACCAATTGCCGCAATCTTATGTGCTGGCCATCGATCTATCGCCACGTCACCAATACAAATCCTGCCATGATCAAGGGCAAGCATACCCGAAATTAAATCGACTAAAGTACTTTTACCAGCGCCATTAGGCCCAATCAGACCAAGAATCATTCCGCTTTTCACCATTAAACTAACGTCCGAAACGGCCGCTACACCTGCAAAAGAACGCGAAACCCCCTTAACTGACAAGATGTACTCGGACCCAACCGCTCCCGCTCCGTGCCGCCGAGATTGATCTCCCCCAGGTCTTATAGCGCTAGTTTCCAGAGTGTCAATACCCTCTCGGACTTTTATGGTTTCAACATCTACTTCAGCGTTTTGTTTAGGGACAACTAACTCGGATAAGCTGTGTCTTTGGCTGTATACACTTGGCCCTCTGCCCAGTTTTCCGATCGCAGTGCGGGCTGCAGGCACAACACCCCGCGGTATCAGTAAAATAACTAGAATTAAAAAAACTCCCGAAAGACCCTCCTCGTATGCCGCCAGAGAGGGAAATAACTCTGGAATGGTCGTTAGGATCGCAGCTCCAAAAACCGGACCTAGCCATGAGTCAAATCCTCCTAAAAATACACCAGCAACAGTCTGTAGTATGAGAGAAAACCCAAATACGCTAGGATCAATAGCATATTGATTCCCAGAAAGTAGCGCTCCACCAAGTCCGCCAAGTAGACCACTAGCCACTAGGGCCGACAATTGGTAATTGAAAATTTTTAGCCCGTTGCTTGCAGCAGTCAACTCGTCCACTCTTATTGCTGTCATATTTTGGCCAACTGCAGAGCGATCAACCCGAGCTATCACATATATCACAACAGCAAAGATTAAGAGAATCGGGCCAAATCCGGCCCAACGAGGGATGTTCTGGAGACCGGGCGCTCCACCAGTAAATGAAGTCCAAAGGTAGGCGATATTCTGAACAATAATAACGACACCGAGTGTTGCAATTCCCTGAAAGACTCCTCTGAGCCGAGAAAGAGGCAGTGCCAAGATAAAGCTAATTACCCCTGCTACCAACATTCCAACCAGGACTGAGGCAAACA
>JAKBSX010000674.1 GCA_021844725.1 Actinomycetes bacterium
CTGTTGAGATTGAAAACGAGCTAAGTCACAGTAGCAGCGATATAATAACGAGTTGAGATTGAAAACGAGTTAAGTCACACTAGCAGCGATATAATAACGAGTTGAGATTGAAAACGAGCTAAGTCACAGTAGCAGTGATATAATAACGAGTTAAGTTAGTAACTTTGACAACGAGTTGCTTCGATGCTTCGATGGATAGTTGGGCTATTCAAACGAGTTTGACAAATAAGTTGCAATTTTTATCTATTTGAGTAAAATGTTATCAGAAGAGCAATTATACGATGACTATAGCATACTGTAATCTACTGTAGCTGCTAGCTGCTAGCTCATCCGCTAATCCTCTTGAACTTTGCCTGAGCATTCCGCGCCTTATATCTATTTAGAGAAGAAAGAATTCGTTCTCGGACGTCAGAGAGATCATGAATTTTAAAGTGCATACATTCAGTGCTTCACGCTTAGCCATCATTTCCACATCACATATATAAAGAAGAAAATAGGGTTGTGTGACATGCCGGTAAACATCAACTCAAAAGTATGAGTGGTTGTAGTCTGACGAGTAAGGATATTGGCCATACTCCTACCATTTAAGTGACTATCTTGAAAATACATGCTAGCGATGTGAATCCGTCTTGCTTCGTATTCCTTGTTTATCTATCTGATACTCTGGAAATTCACCAATAAATTCATAGTCCCACTGCGCATCATCGGACGATATGATAAGATGTGCACGTTGGAAGTTTCCATACTCTGTAGGAGAAAATGTTACCATAAAAGTACTGCCTTCGGAGCCATACGGTGGAAGTACCCCTGAATTAGGAGTCACTGTAAACCTGGTCGATGAACGAGGGGCGAAGAAGCATTTAAAAGGTGAGAATGTCAAAAACCGATTGTTCAGACGGAAGTAAACTGAATCGGATGACCCTACAGCTGCGCGCAAACGGATAGTATCATCAGGCTTGGGTTGAGTCGATTCTATATCGAAATCGGCCTTCCATCTACCAAGGCCTTTGCAGCTGAGAGTAAGATTTACAACAGTGTGGAACATTTTCAAAGGCTCAAAGCGGATCTTGTAGCGAGCGACGAACTCAAAAGAAGGATCACTGGTCACTCGAAGAAGTTCCATGGGGAGGACCCTGAGTGCACGAGATATTATGTGTTTACAGGATGGATCAGAATTGACTTCAACAATTAGGTCATTAAGTGAAATGTTTTCAGCATCGGAGCCCCGAAGGCCAACAAGCTTTATATCGAAATCTTTTGTTATAGAGGTTTTGCAGGGTATGGATAGTTTCCCAAGATGTTGAGGCGGTCCAGCATCTGTTACACCGATCAACGGATAACACCACAACAGCTGCCGCCCATCTACGTTAGATCTGACTTGCATCACAGCCGAGTAAGATCGAAGGCTTTGAGGAGTGAAGCTAACCCCTATTTGAAGAGTGCTGTGGCTTGCGACGACGAGGCTAGCATTCTTTCGAAGCAAAAGTTCAAAAGCGTCTACATCATCACCTTTTCCTTTGCCTCCCTCCGAAGATGATAGCAGTATTTCGATGGGTAAAGGATGTCTAAATGGATTTTGAAACGGTACAGTATAAGACCCCAAAACTCCAATAGTACTGCTCATCTCTATTGGGTCCATGTTTCCAGGCATCAGTCCAACTCCGGTCACTTCATACCTAATTTCTCCAAAGCTTGGATGGCTTAAATAAATAGCGGAAGTTTCTTTCGTATTCATCTTTACTGGTGTAAATACAACTGTAAATATTGCTTGCCCGTACGGCCCGAGGTTGATACTGGACTCTTCAGTCGAGAAGGCATCATTATCGCCAGTTTGAATTGCAAACGTAATATCTTCTTTTAAGGGATTTTCCACGTTGACTTTGACTGCAACCGATGAGCCCATCATGCACTCCATTGGCGGTATCAAGATCGCTGGAGCTTCGAGAGCAGTTAGATTGATTTGGTACCAAAACTGACCGGAGCGAGCACTCTTGAAGCTTATGCTCCCTTTAAATTCACCGACTCTTAAAGGAGAAAAAATAAGCTCATAAGGGACTTTGCTCGATTTCGGGGGAACAATGAACATGCTGTCCCCAAGGAGACCCTCGCCGTCGATTTCAACTTCAAATGTCTTCTGCTCCAAAGAAGGATTCTCAAGCATAATTTCTACTGCCGCAGCAGTTCTTACGACGGCCTGTACCGTTATTTCACTCTCAGCGAAAGGAGCATCTACACTAATGTCAAAAGTATACCACATCATTGCGTTTGAAGCCTGATCCCTGAATGTTAGGCTGCCCGTAAGAATTCCGCTCACCGGGCTTAGAATATAGAAATCATATAACGCCTCCCCATTTCCTTCAACTTCAATTGTTGAAGATCCCATAAGATAAGGTAAATCAGTTTGAACATCGAATATTTGTACTCGCTCAGGTGGGATAGTGGGAGTGAGAAGCCTGCGAACCGGAACACTGAAATGCGTCTTCGATCTTGCTATACATCGTAAGCGTAGATTATCTTCAGCCAAGGGGTCTTCTGCGATGCCAATAAGTCGGTATTCGAATGTGTCGTCAGAATTATTATGAGAGAATATAAGTTTTCCAGTAAATTCGCCACTATGCGCCCCTGTAAAATTCAGCTGGTAGATAGCAGAAGAATCTTTGGTCACTTTGCAATACCGCGAGA
>JAKBSX010000675.1 GCA_021844725.1 Actinomycetes bacterium
GTTTGGGACTGGCCGTCGAGGCAATCGCGCCTTCGGCGCCATTCCGTTTTCGGTCTCATTAGTGGTTTGTAAGTTGCTCATTCCAGGATATTTACGGGAAGACTAGTCTCGTAAGTCCTTTAGAATCAGTCGCTGGTTCATTGGGGCATATCCCCTGTCCGGGCACGAAAAAGGCGGCTCCGGGTGGGGAGCCGCCTTTGGTATGTCCTTAGTTTCAGGATAACAATTTTGAGGGGTCATTCCCGGGGACTGGCCGTCCAGGCAATCGCGTGCTTCGCACGCCTTTTGCTACCCCTTTCTTTCAGGATAACAATTTTGGGGGTAATTACCGGCGGACTGGTTCATCCATCTGCCGATTTTCGCCGCAGGAGGCTTCCATCCTCAAAAAATTGGGTCATCTGGGGCGGGAGTTCATGATGCATAAGGTGCAGGAAGTGGTGGCGCGCCCGACGGTGCTCTGTGCATGGTGGAGCGGCTTTGATAACATACCGGTGAATTTTTAGCCTGTGGCTAAAAGCCAATTGGAATCTTTCAGTCATGATCACTCAACTTGAGCTTGGCAATGTTCGGCTGTTTGAGGGAACGGATATATGGAAATTTCCGTTGACTCGCCTTAGTGCGTTTTGCGGCACCAATAGCGCCGGGAAATCCACCATTCTTCGGAGCCTCCTCCTCCTTCTCCAGAGCAATGAGACTAGCGATGTAATGTCACGCGCTGGCCAACTGAGATTGTCTGGAGAGCTGGTCGATGTGGGTTCCTACGAATCATTTGTCTCACATGGTCATTTTCGCAGCGATGTTGTGGTCGGTATTACGATCGAGGACTCTCTGAGGGCGCGCCATCTCCGGACGCTTCCAGGTTGGAAGTCGGAGTCGCATGAAGGCCCCGAGCCAGAGTTTGTAACTTATACGCTCAATGCAAGGTTTCGATTCGGCTTATTGAAAACTTCGGAGTCCTCAGCCCAGCTTGGTCTTCTTGAGGCCGTTTTGGACGATACGCCGACGCGTTCCAGCTTTACTACACAGGCGTATTTGAAGGAGGCGTCGTTTGACCTTAGTGTTATCGGCCATCCATTGAGCTGGACCCTCGCACTGAAATCCGATCACTTATCTCGGGGCGCGGAGCCCGATTACGACATTTTTATTCCCGCGGATCATTTTGGTGCCTGGGGCGGCCACGCGGTGATGGAGGTGCCGAAGGTTGACGCTGGTACTCACGTTCGCGTTGAGGCTACGACGAGAGGCATCTTGCCCTCGGGCCTTTGGGCGAAGGCGAAGGCGAAGCGGCGTACGAGAAACTCAGAGGATGATGATGTTCTAACTTACTTCCCTTTGCCTCCTTTAATTAGGGACGCCACGATCGATTTGGGACTGGCGATAGAGGGAATTCATTACTTGGGGCCTCTCAGATCTCCGGCCAAGAGGTTCTACTTGACAAACTTGGATACCACCCCGCGACTGGACCCGACGGGAGAGTTCTTGCCGTATGTTTTGCGTGATAAATACGACACGGAAATCCGCTATCTTCCCCCTAAGGCGGATGAGGAAGTACGGGCACCGTTGAAGCGGGCCGTTAACGAGTGGCTCTTTTACTTTCGAACCGGAGAGCTTTTGCGGGAGACCACCGGGAAGTCTGCTGCGGAAATAGGTCTCACATCGGTGAAGGATGTGCTGCTGGAGTTGACGCTTCAGTCGTTTGTCGGTGAGGCCCACGCTCTCGCTGACTCTGGTTTCGGCTATTCACAGCTTCTACCAATAATAGTTGGCGGGTTGATAGCTGAACTTGGTGAGACGATTGTTATCGAGCAACCGGAGCTTCATCTCAACCCCAGTTTGCAGGTTCGCATGGCTGAGTTCCTGCGGTCGCTGGCTCGCGCAGGGAAATTGGTCATAGTAGAGACGCACAGCGAGCACATTATAAACGCCTTGAGGGTTTTGGCAGCAGAGAGCTTTACTGAAAAGGAAGAAAAAAACTATAGCATCCTTTATTTGGATGCTGAGCATGGTACCCCTTTGCTGCTTAGGCTTGAAGTTCAGAGTGACGGGACCGTCCCCGATTGGCCTCGTGGTTTCATGGGTGAGGCGATGCACCTTAGCTCTAGATTAATTCGCGCACAGCAGCGGCGGAAAGTTTTGGGCCGGGAGGGTGGTAGGTAGATGCCGCCGCTGGTTTGTCCGGCCCCTGATCTTATTGATCATACTTTCACCCGCTCGCTGGATGAGTTGGATCGGGTCTCGACGGCTTTAGCGAATATCACAGCTGCCATGGAGGACGACCATTTCAACTTTCTGTTGACGGAGCCCTTGCGCACTATGATCTGCGATGCCGAGAACACTTTCGACTGGTCACGAATGAGTGAATATCCTGGATTGCTGGAAATTTACAACTTGTTAAGTCAGCTAGGTTTACAGCAAGCTGGAGTAGAGTCGGTGGATTTAAGTGGAGTCCAAGGCTACACGTTACACCCTATTCCGAGTGGCTGTGAGACCTGCGCGGATTCACATTCATGGGCGGAAGAGCTGGGCAGGTTATATGTGGTCCACGAAGCGTGCAATGAGCCGCGGAGGCGACCGTTTATAGGTGTCGGGTGCACGTCTGCCTTTTCTGGTGCTGCGCTCGGCTCATATTTGAATCCGGAAGGTCTCACAGCCACTCGGAATAGGGTGTAA
>JAKBSX010000676.1 GCA_021844725.1 Actinomycetes bacterium
ATCCTAAGTACCTACGTTACTGAGACCAACATCTCCAAGTTGAAAGAAATTGGGTACACAAAAGATATTCACGGGGCGCGGATTGATAGTATCGATTGGTTTCGTAAAGGGACTAGACGTTCCCGTAGTGCAATGATTTCTTGTGGTGTGAGTTGGTCCCAGTAACGTAGGTACTTAGGATGCAGTGGAAGTTGCAGAAATTTCGAGAGAGTTAAGGTCTCTCGAAACGTGGGGAAAGCGTGTAGTGGGTAATCGGCGAACTTTCTTAATCTATCTGCTGGAATCCCCAATTCGCCTGAAATTGATTCCAGCGAGGAATATCGTTTGAGACTTTCCTTGAAATCCTGTGACCACCACTCCTCAACATATGCAGAGGATACCAGTTTGTAGTTGTTCTCCAGAAAATCCCCAAACGCAATGAGAATATCTCCCAAGTAGAGTATCTTGTCGAGTTTTGGGGAGAGGATGCTGGCGTGTTCCTGATCCTTTACGCGGACTACAGTTCCATCCTTTAGTCGTACTATTGGAGTTTCAAGTGTATCGACAAAGGCAATGCTAGCACCCTTTCCAGGCATGTCTACCTTGATCTGAGTCCCCATAACGATGGGATAGTTCAGGATCGTTGCAACAGTTGGATGTATACCAACTGCGTGAATGCCCGTGTTAGGTGCCCTACCATACCTGAGACGGAATCCTCCGGGCTTGTTTGGTGTCGATAGTACGGGTCTCCCAGAGATTACTTCTTCAAAATGCGACGAACTTTGCTTTGTTTCGTCAGTTCCTTGTTGTTTGCCTCCTGAGAGTTCGGCGAGCCAAGTCCAATCATCTATGTTAAGTTCAGATAGGAGTTTAAGCAATTTCTTGGATTTTCCGATTACTCCGTCGTTGAGGACTCTGAGAGCTCCACCACGTACTCTATTCTCCTTTATCCGATGCATGTTTCTGTGTATTACGACCTCGTAGTTGTCCGTCCAGACGCCGTCGATCTCAACAGGTATCTTCTCAATGGCCTTCTGAATGTCTTGATCTGTAACTTTGTATTGGAAGTTGCCGACATCGCGCTCGTACACGCGCAATTCCTCGATGAGACGCCCAACCTCATCGTCAAAGGCCATGGCATTGTATTTTTCCAAACCTAGGGTTTTGCGGACTTGGTCAGCTATTACCATAGTGAAGGCAGATTCTGTGCCTCCCGCGGATCTTATTGGCCCGGCAAATTCAATGCTCAAGTACTCCGAGCTGGATTGGTTTTGCTTTATCCTGACCGCTGAAACTCCTTGAATGGGCGCCACAGTGACTCCATCTGTAACGATGGCAAGCCCTATCCTTACGGCTGCTTCTGCCTTGCTCTGGCCCCTTGGGAGCTCGTATTTCCCCGAAGCTATCTCTCTGGCAAGAGTTAGCGCAGCAACTTCTGTCCTGGACACCCTCAAAAGTTCGCGTAATCTTTCAGCGACAGGTACTTCGAGCAATTTTGCTACCCTGTCTGCAAGGTCCAGGGCCAGAGGGGATTCAATTGCCGTAGAAGGATCTAGGCCGAATGCTTTCGCCGTGGTTGCGAATTCGTATTGATGATTTATCTCGGTTTGGATCCGGCCATGGTACGAAGCGTATTCCGGGTGAATTGCATGTGATTCCATTGTGATATATCACATCATTTATGTGATATTACTGTACAAATTTTAGTCAGAATTGGTCCGAAGTTAGCACTCTCAAGCAACGTTCCTACAACTATGATATTGGCCCCGGCCTTAGCAGCCGCTTGCGCCGCTTCAGGTGTTGTGATTCCCCCTCCAACAATGAGGGTTCCTTGATACACTTTCCTAACGGAAGCAATCATTGCTTGTGATACACGCCCATCCGCGCCTGATCCTGCCTCTAAATACAGAAATCTCATGCCAAAATACTCAGCTGCAAGTGCGTACATGGCTGCCAAGCTCGGCTTGTTCTGAGGAATTCCCTTTGCTCTGCCCACAAAACCAGCGGCACCACCTTCACCAACTATGAGATAGGCCATTGGTATAGCCTCCAAGTTGTGTTTTCTGATGGCCAGTGCACCTAGGGCTTGAGCCTCTGTGATAAAATACGGATTATCCGAGTTCATTAGGCATGAGAAGAATATGGCGTCTGCGCTTGGTGCTACTCCCGTGACATTTCCTGGGAACAATATCACTGGTGATGTCACAGAGCGCTTTATTGATGTGACGACCTGCTCAAGTTCTATCTGGTCTACCGCAGTAGAACCACCTACAAGAATAGCCAGTGCACCACATTTCTCAGCGCGCGCTGCAACTTTAGCTGCGCCCGTTGGCGAACTATTCTCAGAGTCTAGCAGAGCAACGCAAATTGTGCTGTGTGATTTTATTAGGTCTCTAAGCTTGGATTCTGTTTGTCTCAGCGGCGTGTTCACCTGTCTGTCCAGCGTTGAACCGGTCAACGAACTCATTGTAGATGTCTATGGGTTCTTTCCCCGCGTTAGGGATCTCCTGGCTCGTGCCGCAACTTCCGCATGAGATTATAGTTGTAGTTTCCTTCGGTTGTAATCTCACAGAAACCATACCTGAGACGGAATCCTCCGGGCTTGTTTGGTGTCGATAGTACGGGTCTCCCAGAGATTACTTCTTCAAAATGCGACGAACTTTGCTTTGTTTCGTCAGTTCCTTGTTGT
>JAKBSX010000677.1 GCA_021844725.1 Actinomycetes bacterium
TCGAAACGAATCTTTCCCGGTGCTCTTGGTTTGGTGAGTAGACATTTAAGCTTGTTAACTCTCTCACCTTACTTAACAATATGGCGTGGAAAAAGGCCTGTTTCCCCGTTCCAAATAGACCAATCTTTAGTGGACCTGGCTTAGCTAGTAAATCGGTCCCTATGGCGCTGGTAGATGCAGTTCTTAACCCCGTCGTGGCCTGCGGAAATCCCGAAAACCCAATCGCACCAATTATCACCCCAATTAGTTCTCCGTCAGATACATTGGAAACAACGGTAACTGGCTGACCTCGATGTAAGAAGTTTTGTCTGAATTGATCTGTCTCAATAAGCTCGGCATGGCTAAGTATTCCACCGACGCCGCTACTTGGTGCGATACCCTGGTGAACCGTAATCCGTAGACCTTGCTTTGTGTGCACTCTGCGGCGGGGTGCATTAAGCAAGGGTTCGTTTCCAAAGTCTCGGAAAGCTTCACGTATAGCAATCAGAGCATCTTCAATCGGGACTAAATCGATAAGATCTCTTGGTGACAAAATACGGACAGACAATTATACCCCCTAACAGGAAAAGGATTTCAAATTAATATAGGATTCGAGGACTGTAAGTTGGGGAAGGTGGAGGCTTCCGTGCTTGAAACCCGACAACTAAACTAAGCTCAGAGTGCTAAAGGTGGCTAAAAGCCGTAAGTTACCTCAAACCCTTCCAGATCATCTACAATCGTTCCAACGCCAGCTTTACAGGCATTGTCATAGTATCCACGAAACAAGGCTCCAGCTCCTATTCCCCAACCACCGGCATTCTTGAAAAAAGTAATCTGATTGTTTGCATGAGCAGAAGATAATAGCTCACGCTTTGACAAGACATCTGCGACGCTAGCCACCTTATCCCAGCTAAAGACGCCCCGCTTAGCCGCTCCCCACAATACTTCGGGCTGATCGAGCTCCTCTTGCTCTTTGCTTGTGGTTACTATGAGACCTGCACGTCGTAACGTTTCATCGTCAACTTCCTGACGCATTTTTTTGACCAAGCCGGCCTGTAGGAGTTCTTTATTGCTCGATACAATCGAGGTGACATGTGTGCCATCTTTTAATTGTTTACCATCTAGCACTGGGACATTAGAGTTTGTACATACAAGAAGCAAATCTGAGTTCTGAATAACTGCTTCAGTACTATCGACCGCTGTGATTTCTAGGTCTAGTAGTCTTCCCATCTCCGAGGCGAAGTTTTCGCGATGGTCCTTATTGGGGCTATAAACAACTACAGAGTCGATTTCACGGCTACTAGCTAGGGCTCCAAGATGCAGACGCGCCTGACCACCTGAACCAAGTACGCCTACTCTGCTCGCATTCGGGGAGGCTACCAAAGTAGTGCCATAAGCCGCACAGCAAGCGGTTTGGAAACCAGCCATAGCATGTACGTCCTCGTAACCCTGTGGTTTTGGTTCTCCTATCATTATCATTAGTAATTCAGCTGTTTCTGTGTCATACAGAACAAACACAGGCCGGCCTCGGCCTATATATTTTTGGATGCCATTTTCCTGTATTTGCACTTTTTCAGCCCGAATCCCCGTGGCAGCTCCGCCATGCGAAGGAGTGACGCCCTGATGGACGACCATACGAAATCCCTCGGGAGTGTTAGTGCGGGTACGGGGATTGCTTAATTTGACCGAAGCACTGGCTTCCTCCTCGTAGCCAGCGCGTATTCGCTCTACCCCTTCGGCAAAACTCAATAATCCGAAGTGATCTTTTGGTGTGAGCAGTAGCATCCTTATCCCCCTCTTGGACAAATCATTTTCTGCAAAACAGGCTTGGTTATCTGTATGCAAGAAAAGAAGTTATCATTGTCCAATATGTTAGTCAAATTGCTAGGCAAGAAAAAGATGTGGTTCAGGTGAGTTATCGGAACCCATCAGCAACACAGGTTCGCTAAAGTTCGCTGTTGATGAAATAGAAGTGGCTTTCTTTCCTATTGAATTTGTGGTTTGGTATCAACGTGGCGCTATCGTCGAAAACCTGATTAACTGGTAAAGAATATGGTATTTTGGCTAGAAATTCTCATTACCTTAATGAAGCTTCAAATGCTCACGGACGATTGGTTATAGTCAGAGATGGTGAAAGAGGTATTGGTGAAATCGGCATAGCTAAAGAGGTTTTCAAAGAAGCCTCAACATATTAGTAAGTAGCCTAGGAACCACGTATTTAGCAGGTCCCACAATCACCTCTAATGATCAACATAAGGAGAAGTATATGAATAGGGAAGAACAAATCCCGGATTTGGTTCAAAAAATTGCCGGCGAGCGGAGCGTGCGATGGCTGTCCAATGCTGACGTAATGCAGGTACTTGATATGGGATCTGCTATTGAAGCATTGAGAGCTGGTTACAGTGATTTGTTGAAAGGTAATGCAACTTATATTCCCCGAACCGATATTTTTGTACCCACCGGCAGACCTACCGATTACTACCAATGGGGAAGTATGACCGGCGGCAGTGTCTCTTCGGGAGTTGTAGCCACTCGTATGAAATCGGACCTAGCGTCCTGGCCGGGAGGAAACACCTGGGAAAAGCACTGTGTAGGAGAAGGTACATATTGTGGACTGATTTTCCTTTTCGCCATTGATGATGGAGCTCCAGTATGTGTTATCCAAGATGGGTATCTCCAGCATGTG
>JAKBSX010000678.1 GCA_021844725.1 Actinomycetes bacterium
GCGAACCTGAATTAAGGTAGCTCAGGTCTTATAAATCCCCTAAATGTCAGATTGCTGATACAGTCTGGTTATTCAGACTGGAAACTGAAAGGCGATATTGGCCTAACGGCGAGTTTTCATGTCTGCGCCAAAATAACAGACTACCTGAATCCATAGCGACCGGTCTAGGCAGTAATTTCGAAGCTGAAATTGAAAGATCTTCATTCGAATCTTTGTGAGGTGATATCAATACCTGCTAGTTCGCCTTGGTACCTGAGCCTGGGTACAGATAAGTTGCGGCATACGGATGAAGTGTAATTGTATTATTAACGCGAATCTGCTGACTTCGGAGCTCATTCACCTTAGTTACTGAAGGTGCTCCCGATATCTCCTCTTGCATCATCCCTTTAGAAAGTAGCTGAGGCAGTTTCAGTGAAACGGCCTGATTCGAAAGGTTAAGCACCACTGCGTCGGCTGTCCCTGCTGCGTTGCGAAATACACAACCCACTAGGCCAGGATATTTACCGATTAGCATTGGGCCCCCTGTAAACGACAATGGCTCGGAAAAGGTCATGCCGGCTGCTGCACGATGGATCATCTGTTGCACATCTCCGGATGGGGATAATTGCCCTGTTTGCTGATTGATGGCACCGTACCCGTCGTAACTCCCGATCAGGTCATGATAGTCCACCATTGCGATGCGTGGGTCGTGCAAAAACAACAAATCCATGGTTCCGGTGAACAGCCCCTGGGTCCACGTTCCTTGCGGTGGAGGAAACGTTGGCTTACTACCATGACCCGCGTAAACGTTGTTCATCATGTTGAACTCTGTTATCCAAATGTTAGTATTCGATGGCAGGGTTTTTAGGGAGTGTTGTCCAAGCTGGTCCCATTGAGAAAATGGAAGAGCTAGCACCTTGTCGGTACGCTGCGATCCGGCTACACCTAATGCGGCGTGCGGGTGAAGGTAGATATGCATCGTCAAATATTGCAGCCCTGGTGCGCTTTTCAGAACAGTGGCGTTCCACGCAGACTCTCGCGGGGTCGGTTCGAGGCCTGGAGCATATCCCACCGCCGCAATTTTAGCACTAGGAAAATCTTTACGGAGTGTGGACATCCAGGTAGACACCTTTTGCCCATAGCTCAGCGCAGTAGGAAAAGCGTGGAGATAATCAGGATTAGAGAGATAAAATTCGTTGCCCAATTCGATAAATCGCACCGGCATCCCGAGACTCTGTGCAGCTTGAAGCATCGCCACCTGACTCTGGAGAGTGGCGGTCATCATGTTCACATCAAAAATGGGCGTTGCACCCGAAGCTGTCGTCAGTTGTTTCAAGTCTTGGAGGGAAAAGCTATATACGCCTGGATCAAAATACGAACCTGTCTGCCCGTATGGGCGGGTACCGTACCAACCGATGGCCCAATTCCAGTAATTAGCAACGGTACCCCCTGGGTACCTCAAGGTGCCTGCAGCCATGGACGCTGTCTGCGACACTAAATGTTGGTCGGTCTTCCACGCTTTCAGTGTTCCGTAGTCGAGATTGTATCCAAAAAATTGCCCGGACAGAGTACGCGCGCCGGGTGCCAGCGACGCCCGTACCGTCGGCGCGGCGGCAATTATGGAAGCTGGTGAATCTGTCTTGGTACCCACCGCCGTCTGACTGCATGCGGAGAGCGCTGCGACAAAAAGTGCCCAGAGAGCGAGGCGGCCCAGCGCAAAAGCTCGCAACACTTCCCTCCCTTGGCGACACTGTATCCTGCTCTAGCAGCCACTATAGCATTTCCACCGGTCGTCTAGCGAATCTTGTGCAAACATCACAAGTGTCTCAAATCTACCAACATAATCGAGCAGTTCAACGAAGAGATCCTAGCTTGCACGTTGCGCTGTGAGGTAGGCTACTGGTTCCGTCTTAGGGTATCCCCCCTGTTCAGGAAAGACATCGCATTAAAATGTCGGTAATGGGCACGAGAGTAGGAAATGGTAATCATGACTGTTACTTATTCAAGGGTAAAGCAAGAAAAGGCATATTGAGGGACATCACTCCCCCACGCGCCAGCCCGCTAACCTTGCCATCTAAAGGAATGAATACGTCACTTTAACATAAATCGCTATGGGTATTACCCACTTGCCCACATTATGCTAAAATGAGATACTGTATTGATCCTAGGAAGGTCTTTAGAAATGACTATGATACCGGGATTCGAACCAGTTGCTGAAGTAACGGCAGACGACAGGTCCCGTATTGCTTTTGGTCGAGCAGGGGTACATAGCAGAGACCGATTTCTTATCTCAGTGAGACCCACGGGGGAAATACTTTTAACGCCGGTCGCCAGCATCCCAAAACGGGAATTGCTTGTATGGGAAAATGAAGAGGTTCGAACTTCATTACTTAAAGGCCTCGACGACTATGAGCACGGACGTATTCGTCGACAGGATAGCTTTTTAGACGAAGTATCTGAAGATTGACTGCCCCTCCTTTCGACATACTGTTCACCGACGAAGCAAGCCGAGTATTAGAAGATTTGTTACAGCCACAGTATAAATCTAAAAGAACAAAGGCCCAAAAGGCCTTGCGTCTTTTGCGAGATGTTGGACCCTCTCATCCCGGCCTTAATTCACACCGTTATGAATCGCTAGTAGGTCCAAATGGAACGGCCGTGTGGGAATCCTACATAGAGAATCGA
>JAKBSX010000679.1 GCA_021844725.1 Actinomycetes bacterium
CTTGTACAGCACACTCCCACGCATGGCGGTCGTTTTATCCAGAGACTAAACAAACAATGGCGGACGTATTCGGTGCTCGGTTAGTTCAGACAAGTCTCTATGGGGAGATGGCACAGGCTGCAATAGACGACAGCCGTCTTCGTAAAGCATTTACCTCGGTCTCCCGTGCTCTTCGCTTAGAACGCTCCGGTTGGCGTGGTGGAATATCGCCATTGCTTCAGGTTATGGATGAGTTTATGAAATCAGGGGATCCGGTAATATCAAGGAAGCATATTCCTACTGGTGTAGTGGCTCTTGCTATGAGAGTGAATGCAACTACGCACCTAGATGTGTTAGTAACTGAAGCTCGGAAGTTATGGGAACGTCAAATTGATCCGACTTCGACGTTGCCAATTCCACATGGACTCTACCTAAAGCTGCTGTCGCTGAATCCGCAACCATTCAGCGCCGATGTTGTGCTCTTTGATGAAGCGCAAGATGCTTCTGCACCGATGTTAGCAATCTTAGAAGCTCATGTTGCCAGAGGCGGGAGACTGATTATGGTGGGCGACAAGCACCAGCATATCTACGCCTGGGCGGGGGCAATGAACGCAATTGATGCATTAGCAGGAAAGTACTCAGATAGCTCACTTGTGCTTCCTTTATGTCAGTCATATAGATTTGGACAAGATATTGCAGATGCAGGAAATATCTTTCTTGATGCAATAGGGACCAATTACCGACTTATTGGATTAGGTCCGAACGGTACAACATTACAACATGGCGACACCAAGACAATACTGTTCCGCTCGAACGCGAAGATGATCATGGAAATCCTTGCTACCCAAAAACATGATCCGACAAAGAAAGTCCATGTAGTTGGAGGAACCAAGGAGATGGTCTCAGTTCTCAATGACCTATCAAATCTCTACAGTGGAACAATCGCCAAAGGTAGTGAACTCGCCGGATTCGCTGATTGGGACGAACTCAAGAGCTTTGCTGACACACCGCTTGGGTCATCTTATGCGCCACTTGTAAACATCGTGGAGCGACTTCGAGGTTCGGTTAGCGGGATCATTGCTGGGTTACGCAAAAATGAAACTCGGCCAGAGAGAGCCGATTTCATTCTGTCTACCGCACATAAGGCCAAAGGTGCCCAGTGGGGCAGCGTCAAACTCTCCGAAGAGTTCCAGAACGTATGGGATGCGGCTACCGTCAAAGACAAACGTACTCAGCAGGAGTTTTACGTCATGCCGGATCATGAAGAGCTGGCCTTGCAATATGTAGCTGCTACTCGTGCCGAGACGCTTCTTGCTCATCGGGGATTGATACCAAAAGCGCAAGACCGTATCCGTATGATTAGAAATAAAGAACCAATCAACCGCCAAGCTGTCCAGGCCAACCGCAAAGCGGCTAGTTAGGCATCTTTTGATTCGCCAAAACCCAGTTCTGCGCCATTTCCTGCTGAGCCAGTGCCAACGGATAACCCTTGTCGCACACTGCATAATTTGATTGGGATTCCACTCCGTCTTTAGCATTCAGACCATAATGGCTATATGGATTTAGTTCAGAGGGTGTTCCCTGATTTGGCTCCGGCCAAAGGTTGGCCAAGTTTGATGACCCTCCTAATTCAAGCGGTATAAGATGGTCGAATTCGTACCGAGAAGGGCTTCCGGTTAGTCCATATGCCCGCATGAGGGCGTATTTTGCCGGTTCAGTGAGAGATACCGGAGGGCGCACCGAAGCGCTATAACCACGCCTGCAAATAGTTGAGGGCAGATTGGAAGTGGTTACTAGAGGTGTAATTGACCCAGGTGTGCATTTGGGATCCGGCAACACCCACTTTCCGAAATAGCGATAGTGGCAACCCCCCGCTGGTGGGATCTGTCCTTCGAGTCCTGATGCAGACCACCCATTTCCACTTGCAACTACAGGTAATACTGACCCATTTCCACTCGCAACCGCATTAGAAGAGCTCGTGCTTATAGCCGTTGTAGTGGTTTGAATAGTTGCCTTATTACCACTGGCTCTTTGAGTGACCGATAATGAACTACAACCAGCTAGAGAGCCAGCTAGGACTGCCAGTAGGACAGATCTAAACATCGAAGTGTTAGCCCTCATGACTACAACTTAGCTGAAATATGAAATCCCTGTTGCAATGAGGAAAATGAACCTCGTGCATACATATAGATATGGAACTAATTACACCAACCAAGACTTATTCATCTGAAAAGCGTCAGGACTTTGGAGAAGAAATTCCTGGATCCCGTAAAGACTTAGCCCAGCGAGTCAGACAAGTTCTTGAAGATCTGAAAGCCATGGAGGGAAGTGACGCATATACACATGCTCAACTAACTGCGAAGCTGCGAGAGATAAGGCGTGACGATATCTGGGGGCCGCTCGAAGACCGTCTGTCCGAGCTGCAAAACATGGGAGCCAGTCCAGCTATTGCACTGGCGTGGCGGGTTCTCTATCGAGGGATTGCCGCCTCTGCTGCATCAACTGACCTAAAACCCGTACCTGGCAAGTTCTACCGCTTCACACCGACAGACGCATATGTTTTTGGACTCTTTTACGAATCCGTACTCAAAGAAATTGCCTCCGATATGGATGCACTTCCGCTCGATGCCACATGGCCAGAAATTAACGCCATCACACTTTCAACCCCTGGAC
>JAKBSX010000680.1 GCA_021844725.1 Actinomycetes bacterium
GGAATTACTCAGCCTCGAATGAACGACCTTCTGCGTGGGCGAGTGTCACGTTTCTCCCTTGATGCATTGGTAAACATTGCCACAGCGACTGGTCGACAGGGCGCGGTCAACCGGTCATTGCAACAGAGCTGGTTATGGTAGCCAGCAGTTGCAAGAGACGGAGACCGAATGCCAGGAGTACGTTTAGGTGTTGAAGAGCGTGAGACCATAGCACTCGGGCTTGCCAGAGGAGAATGCTTCTCCGACATTGCACGGAGGGTGCAGAGGCCCACCTCCACCATCTCCCGCGAGGTGAACCGCTGTGGCGGAAGATCCACCTACACGTCATCGTCGGCGCAGCGTATCTCCAAGCGCTGTGGGCGTCGACCCAAGGTGCGCAAGCTCGCCTCGAACCCCGTCCTGGCAGGTTTTGTGGAGGAGGGACTCAAGAAACGGTGGTCTCCCGCTGAGATCCACGCAAGACTGGTCTTGGAGTATCCAGATGACGAGGCAATGCGAGTGTCACATGAGACGATCTACTCCTCCCTGTACGTTCAGGCTAAGGGAGGGCTAAAGAAGGAACTGCTCTCGGCCCTTCGTTCGGGACGACTCCGTCGTCGTCCTCGAAAGCGCGGTGAATCAGCACGTAGGAGTGTGCTTGGTGACGTGGTCCCCATCTCGGATCGTCCTCCTGAGGCGAGCGACCGGGCGTTCCCGGGACACTGGGAGGGGGACCTGATCATGGGTGCTTTCAATCGCTCCGCAATCGTCACGGTTGTGGAGAGACGGAGTCGGTTCCTTCTGCTCGGTGACCTCCCAGAGGGACACGACGCCCAAAGCGTCTATGAGTGTCTCTTCGAACTCACAGCTGGCCTCCCCGACCTCCTCCGTAAGTCACTCACTTGGGACCGCGGAGTAGAAATGGCCAAGTGGAACGATCTTCAAGGAGACGCAGACATAGATGTATTTTTCTGTGACCCCCATTCGCCTTGGCAACGACCCTCAAATGAGCACATGAATGGACTACTCCGCCAGTACTTCCCCAAGGGCACCGACCTCAACCAAGTCACTTACGACCATCTCAAGTTTGTAGCGGCGGAGATGAACGGCCGACCAAGAAAGGTTCTCGGTTGGAAAACACCGGCAGAGGTCTACGCTGAGGCTGTTGCAATGACCGGTTGACCGCGCCCAGGTTCATGTAGAGTTAAAGACGGTATGAGTCTTTAAGGCCGTCATGTTTCAGGTCCGTCGCGATCGGCACAAGTCTCCCTGTTTTCTGCAATCGGCCCACATGCACAGTTTAGGAAACTGATATCAATCAAATCGCTTTTGGCTTTGTCAACTTCCGTAACTTCAGGATTAGATCTCTTCTATATGCCGGAAAGGTGAATTGGGACCTTTTGGAATCGGCTCGACCCTACTAAAATCCGAAGAGTCAGTTTTGCATCACTATATATTTCAATGGTCGCTCTTCACTCTTCGATCAGTTGAGCTAGCGCTGAAAGGTTATCAAGTTCAGCTGAAGCAGAGGCGCTCGGGTGAACTCGTTCATGAATTCTTTCAGATCTGACTCGGGCAGAAGCGATATCCATGGAAATTCATCCGCCAGGGATTGGGTTAGCGCAGTTGAACTATGTGGTGCAAGGTTACGAAAGGAACGGCTAATCATTGCGTGGGCATTGACCCGCTCCTCATCTCGCTCGACAAGGCTCAGCCGCAAATCGGGAGCGGCACGGCGTCTTAGGACAACGTCGCCATCTGCCAAATCCTTGACTACTTTATTAGGCTCCCGCAATGACCGGTTGACCGCGCCGTGTGTCCGGTGGTGCGCATGAAACCATTACATCTGAAGTAGTTCAGAAGTCGTTTTCGAAGACTTCAAAGTCTCTGGCTGGCGCCAAAGAATCCAAATTCCGCTTTTCAAGTGCCGATTTCTCATGTGCTATGCGACTATGTGTCGCAACTGCTATCGCTTAATCAGGACACTGCAGTAAGGGACTCACTAGCAAGTTGATATTTAAAAAGAAACAGCCCCACTTATTTACATCTTTGGCACAGACACTCCCTTAGAACCATTGTTTTCTTTACTAAAACGGCAAGCCATGTTTAAATTGAAGGTCTCATAATTGCGACGAACGGGTTACGCATAAGTCAACGCTGGCCGAAGCCAAGGACAAACAATTAGTACCTAAATATTTCAGGGCAAATTCACTATCGTTTGGTTGTCCTAGCTCTTTCCAATATTCCGGCGGGCGAGAAACCTTATAGTTTTACACATGCAGCTTGTTCCGTTAACTGGCAATAGGGACCCAAATATTCGAGAATATGATGGAATCACTTACTAATCAATCCGCTCTCTTCGATAGCGTTTACGCTATTATTCCTCTCGATCAGCAAATGTTGGAGATCCAATAATGCCTAACATCATCTCGCTCAAATACCCCAGCGTTTGTTCAGTTTGTGGTTCGGAACTTGCCCGCTACACTCGCGCATTGTGGAATCGTGAGACACGCAAAATTACGTGCTTGAACTGTACGCAACTGGCCACCAGCACAGAAAACCTCGCTGAACCAATCCAGGAGGAAATTCCAAAGTCTTTTGAAGCCATCCCTTCCAGGCCCGATAGCGGAACCCCTGGCGCTTCGGCGAAATTGATATCTAACAAGCTCCAT
>JAKBSX010000681.1 GCA_021844725.1 Actinomycetes bacterium
TCTGAAAACAAACGATCCCCGGTTTTCAGAACCACGTGCAAACTCTGGGCTAGAATTCCACGAATGGGTGATCTGACTTTAACACTTGCATGCGGGCCATACGACCGTACAGAAGCGCTCAGAAGCGGAGCGGTGAAGCCTGAGGGCATCGACTTGACTTACATTGCCATTCAGTCCCCTCCCGAGATTTTTTCTCGAATGATCGACTTCAGGTCTTTCGACGCGTCTGAAATGTCCCTGTCCGGCTACCTCCAAATGCGAGCTTCGGGACGAAACGATTTCACCGCGATTCCGGTCTTTCCATCTAGAGTCTTTCGCCATGGCTTCATCTTCGTTAGAGATACAATCAATGAGCCTAGGGATCTGGAGAGGACGATTATCGGAGTGCCAGAGTACTGGCAGACTGCCGCGGTGTGGATAAGAGGAATCCTCCAACACGAGTACGAAGTCGACCTCAGCACGGTTGAGTGGCGCGAGGGTGGGGTCGACGTGCCACTTTCACCTGAGGAAAACCAGGCACGCAAAAGCATGTCGGGATTTCGCCCCCAAATGCTCGAGGCTGGAGAATGCCTAAGTGAACAGCTTGCAAAAGGGAAGATCGATGCGGTCATTGGCGCACGAAGGCCAGCTTCAGTTGGCAAGACTCCGGGCCTCCGACGCCTGTTCCCGAACTATAGGGAGGTCGAAAAAGAGTACTTCCAGCGCACGGAAATCTTTCCCATAATGCACACCCTCGTTGTACGTACAGAAATCTACGAGAGGCATCCTTGGGTTGCTGAAAGCCTTTACAAGGCATTTAGCGAGGCAAAGAGGGCTTGCTTGAGCCAGATGCATTTTACGGGAACAATCCGATATACCCTGCCATGGCTCTTTGCAGACCTGGAAGAGATTGATGACACCTTTAGAGGCGACCCCTGGCCTTATGGCTACCCAGCTAACCGCAAAGTCTTAGAGACCTTTGCATCCTACTTGCACGAGCAGGGTTTCGTCCACGAACAAATCGACCCGAGCGTGCACTTCACAGCCATCTTGGCAAGCACCCAATAACAACCATTCCACTCTCACGCAGATGCGCGACCTTCTTGAATCGTTGTGCAGGTAAAGCTGCTCTCAGCTTTGCAAGACCAGGCGTTCGTGACGGCTTGCCATCACCGAGAGCGAAAGACCGAGCACCCCTATGTCTCTCAGGACGAGGTCCGACAAGCCAGCAGTGATGATCAGACTTGCTACTATCTCGAGCATTACGACTGCAGCAACAGCTGCAAGCAGACGTGGTGCGATACCTGCGATCAATCCGATTGCCAACACCGACAGTACCACTCCGTGAGCAAGGACCAGAAGCTGCGAAATCTCAGATGAGGGCGAGAGAACTGGGATATATCCTGTCCAAAGCTTCGGAACCACCAGCTCATGGTAGCCAAACCACGCAAGAACGAGTCCAAGAATCACCCTTGCTAACGTAGTTCCCCATGCCGCAAGACTGTCTAAGTCACCACTTAGAGTAGAAACTTCTCCGGTTTCTCGGATGCTCCGTGCCACCTGCTTGGTCCCGCGCTTCGGGTCTCCAGTGGCACGGCTGCTTGACTCAGTTACATTCACTAGCTAACCACCACAACCTAACTCTTGGATTCAACTTAAAGAGACTCCCATCATGCTATTCAACAATCCTTCCTTGGGAATTGGTCACTATGATTCCGTCATCTCCGCCGCTGTAGTCTCTATTTCCAGAATCATCGCCCAGTGTTGTCTCGATAAAATAGACTGAGTCGCCCTTTTGAAACGTGGAAGTCTGTGGTGCGGCTGAAGACCCTGCAATAGACACAGAGACAAGCTCATTATTTCCTGAGAGCTTGACCGAGATGTTGAATCCAGACGTAGCGAGCTTTGTCTGAGCACTCTCGGGACCTGGGTAGACTCGATACGCCACACTCGCATACTGAGTCGACGACAGCAGCGGCCCCAACTTGGGCCCCGTGGTTGAGGTTGTTGAGTTCTTAGAGCTTCCTGCCGTGCTGTTTTTTGAGGCAGAAGGTGCGGATGTTGTAGTTGTCGGCTGAGCGGACGTGGAACTGGTGGAAGCAGAGGCTACCGAAAGTGAGGACCCGTTTGGCGATATCCCGTGGCCGTAGCCATGAAAGGCTAGGCTGATCGAACCAGTAGCAGCCACTGCCAGCACTATGAGGCCGTTTCGTCCTATATTCTCGGTTCCGATTCTCAAGCCAGTACCCTCGACAACAAGATCTCTCTGAAAAGTCTGAATTTATCGGTTCATCTATAAGAGACAGATAAGCAGCGGCACCAGAGGCAAATACGAATCCGGGCTTTCACAAGTCCCTGGATATACCCTTTGAAATTCGAAATTCATCATGGCAAGAGCAACCCTGCCGTCAAATCGCAACCGGGGATCGGGTCAATTTTGCCTAGATCCTCACGAAAAAGAGAACAGTCTAAAAGCCAAGCCCCATTGCAGTCTCCGGATTCATCATCGACGGATCCCAAGGTGGATCCCAAACGACCTCCAACTCAACTTTGGCCCTTTCCTTAAGTGCAAAGCTGACAGCGAGCTGAGCCATGTCAGGAAGATTCTCGGAAGCTGGGCAACCCGGCGTAGTCAGAGTCATCTTTATTTTTATCGTGTCTCTTGGCTTGAT
>JAKBSX010000682.1 GCA_021844725.1 Actinomycetes bacterium
TATTAGGCTCAATCGAACTGTAGCAATGATGAATCGGTGGACTCAGACTGAAATAATCAGCAGAGGCAAGCAGATTGCCGATTTATCAATCAAAATATGGCAATATCCTGTACTGCCTGATGTGGTCACGGAGAAATACAGGAAATCCGTTGACAATGGAGAAACGAAGAAGTGGACACTCAAAGATCATTCTGAATATCTCAATGGCCCTCTACTGGATATTTTCGATCGATTGAATAACCGGATTCGCAATCTTGATTCTTCAGTCCGAATGGATGTGACCAAGCACTACATTGCATTCAAAGCACCGTCAGACTTCGTCGACATTCAACCTCAAAAGCAGCGTCTCTTGTTGTGGCTAAATATGCCGGAGGATGTGTTGAATGACCCGGAGCGATCTTGTACATCGTTCGAGGGTAAAGGGCACTGGGGAAATGGAAACTTGAGATTTGAATTGTCCGCAGCGGATCGCTTGGACTATTCAATGTCGCTTATAAGGCAAGCCTTTGAGTTTCAAAACCAAAATGTTATTGACTCTTGATTCGGTAGTGTACAGCTTTGTCTGAGAGTGGGACATAAGTCGCCTATCTGACGGTCATGTTGAACAGATTGTGCCATGTTCCATTGCACATTGCTGCCGTCCTTATTCTGTCCTCTCTTCTCTGCTGTATCTGCCATCCCGTCGTCCTCTTGTCGGCAGAGAATTGCACCTCCGAATTCTCTCTCCTGTAATATTCGCGGAAGAAATCCATCGACGAGTCGATGAGCCTGCGTATGAGTTCCTTCCATGCAGACGATCCACTGATGGTTGTGTTGCTTCTGGGTATGATAAACACCTTTGTGCCTTCTGAGAAGTCGTCGAGCGTGTACTGCGAACCGTAATACTGGTCTAGACGGATGCTCTCCACGTCCCTCACTGTAGCGAGGGCGGGTGTAAAGAATTCGTCGGCGATTCTGGAAACCGTTCGCCGGCGAATCTGGCAAATTTTACTCCGGCGAAAGTCTATTGCCACAATAGACCGAAAATGGCAAAAATTGAAACGCCACGTCCAACGAGGAGCTTTGAAGTTTTGCATACCGGCATCCTGGGGGAAAGATGTGAAATGGCTGCGTAATGTGCTTCTCAAATTACTTCGGTTCGGAGATAGTCCGAAATTGTTCCATGATGATTTTATATTCAATATTGGGAGGAACGCTGCTTACTATCTCATCAGGAATGCAGAATTGAAGGCGTTAGGAAGAGGGATATCACCTCATACCCTGCAACAAAGTACGGCGACAATCTTGGATAAAACGTCTAAAAACCCGCTGATAATTCAAATGTACCTGCATCACAAAGATGTTAGAGTTACAGACTTGATATGTGCATGTGTGATGGACTAATGGCTGAGAAAGGCAATTCCTCAATCGGGAATAAGCTGACGCCTTTAGACACTCCAGCGCGTTATTCAGATTGAATAGAAAGTATTTACCCATCTTGCCCGATTACACCGGGAGGATTGGTTGATTGAAGGTAAACACTGTAAAAGCAATCAATTTCAGGTCATTTGATGAAGCAGAAGCTGGATTGACCAGTTTCACGATATTGATAGGAAAGAATGGAACTGGTAAGAGCAGTTTGATTCAAGCTATTACCACGTCGTTAGGCATCACCCAATTCAATAAGATGTCCGACTCGCGGAAGGCTGGTGGGTTATCGTTAGAGGTTGATATAGGCATTTTCGAGGAGGAAAAAGAAGATGTTTTGAGCTCATATGGTGAGGCGATCGCATCATATGATATTAAGGGTGCAAGAACATATCTGGATCATGTATGGGCAGGCAAGCCGGTTCATTTACACTACAGTCTCCTTGATTCCGCAGATCAAGTGAGCCCCATTTTCACCAATAATGACAAGGCGGACAACATCCTGCTGGGTCAGATGCAGCAGTTACAGCCGAGACAAGGTAACAGAAACATAAGGGCAAGCTTTAATGCGTTGGTGCAAAATTATGTGAAAAAACACATTATGTTCTTACCTGAAGCACGTGAGATTCCATCTTCATTTGCCCCAAATTACGCCAATCTCTCAGACTTTGGCAACCACATTTTGAACATGAAATTGAATGACCGGGAACGCTACTTGGAATTTGAGGATTTGGCCAGAACAATTGTCCCAGAATTCTCTGATGTCCTCGTTCACATAAACCAAGGTTCTGCCGCGCTTGGATTTCGTGAAAGAGCTATGGCTCGAGAATTGTTCGTCCAGAATATATCAAAAGGTACACGGGAGGTGTTGTTAATGCTAGATGCATTGGTCTCATCTCCAAAAGGGTCTGTTATATTGATTGAAGAGCCTGAGATCCATTTGTATCCACAAGCAGTTAAGAAGCTTAAGGCCAAAATGAAGGAGTATGTGGAGAGGAAACAATTGCAGATTATTCTCTCAACACATAGTGCCATTTTCCTTCAAGATATCGATCCTACACAAGATTCCACTTTCAGATTCCTTTCCTTCACAAAGGATGAAAACGGAGTTTGCCGTTTCCGAAGCGTAACTGAAGATCGTGAAATCGACGAGATGATAAGTGACATGACTTACATTTAAACTCGTTGAAAGGTTGAGCGATTCTTGTGATGGATCTCTATGTATCTTACGAGCAAGCATT
>JAKBSX010000683.1 GCA_021844725.1 Actinomycetes bacterium
CACGCGAGCGAGCATCTCAACCTTTACTTCGGGATGGGTCTAGGTTCGATGCAAAGATTTCGTACTCTAAAGATTCCGAGTCTATGAAAGGAAGTGCCGGCGCCCTTGCAAACGCGCTTCGATCGCACAAGATCGGCAATTGTGACAATCTGGTGGTGTACTATGGCGACATTCTCTCCAACCTGAAGGTACAATCTCTGATCAATACTCACGCGCAGAGGAAGGCAGATGTCACATTGGTTCTGACAAGGGGGTACACTCTTCCGGTTGGTGTAGCAGAAGTTGATGGGGAATTCATTACATCTCTAAGGGAAAAGCCAAGCCTCCAGCTGAATGTTACTACCGGCAACATGGTTCTCAGTAGAAGGGCGTTGTGGATCCTAAAAGACTCGCCAAGGAATATCGTGGAGGGAGATCTGATGGGAGACTTTGTTCCTTTACTTCTTGCAAGAAATTACAAGGTCGCCAGCTATTTCATTGAGGACTTTTGGTACGATGTAGGAACGATCGACAAGTATCAAGATCTGACCGACAAGATTGTCGAAAAGCATCTGGGATTCTTAGATAAGTACTAACTCTGACCATTATCTGCGGATCTCACACCAAGTGGCCTGACAGCAGCCACCTGTGTCATTTGAGATTGAGATAAACGGGACTTCCTGATTCGCTGCTCGCAAGAGCTGCTTCCGCGATAATTGTGTTGTTCAAGCCATCCTTGGGTTTCACTAAGGGCTGCCTTCCGTTTCGCAGGGAATCGAGGAATGCTTCCATCTCGGCGACAAGAGGCTCTTTCGAAGCCCTTCTCGGAATCTTTGTCTCCACCTCGATGTCGAACCTCACTTCTTGGGAAATGAAATCGAGTGTCATCATCCCGCCGGTGCACACGACCGTAAGAAGCCTCATCCTCTTCGGCGTCACCCAGTTGGACACGATGAACGCTGTTTTTCTTGCGTTGAATCCGAGGGTGATCGCGGCAAAGTCCTCTCTTTTTTCCGAGAGCACTTTTCCAACGCGTGCGAAGACTACGTGAGGCTCTTCGTCCAGGAGCCACCTTGCCGTATCGATATCATGCACACTCGTGTCGGCAACAATTCCCACGTCAGTTATGGTTCCCATCCACTTGTTTTCCCTGTGGAACTCTAGCAGCAAGGGTTCTCCGAGAGATTTGTTCTTGATCGCTTCCTTTGCATCCGCGACAGCCGGGTTGAATCTCTCTATGTATCCAACCGTAAGAAACGCTCCCGAATCCTTCGCAATCTCAAGCACCTTTTGCCCTTCAGCAGAAGTGGAAGTCATCGGCTTTTCGACGAATGTGTTTATTCTTCTTTTCAGAATTTTAGACGCGACGGTGTAGTGAGTTGTCGTGGGTGTGCAGACCGTGACGGCATCGAGCTTTTCCGAGTCAAGCATCTTGCCGATGTCAGTGTAAGCTTTGCACCTGTACTTCTCGGCCCATCCCTGAGCTCTCGCCGCATCAATGTCGCATAGGCATTCCAGGGCGTCGAGATCATGGAACACCCTCAGATGGTTCTTGCCCCATCCGCCTGTTCCAACGACTCCAACTTTCAGTTTGGTGGCCAAGATAATTTCGCTCTAACTTACAAATTCGACAGGGAGATTCGCTCGCAGCATGTGGGGCTTCGTCACCGAAATCTGGTCTTCGTACAGCTGAGTCAGCTTAAGCTCTGCGCTCCCGGAAAGAAATATCATAAGGTTTGTCTTGTCTGGGCTCATGGGAGGGGTGAAACCCTCCTTCATCACATTGAGGTACTCGATGTCGGAGTAGAAATCATGCAGCTTGTCGAGCAGGATGCCTGCCATACTAAGCCTGTCTCCGCGAATCTCTGATGTGTCGGTGTCCGTGAAGAGAACTATCTTCAGTCTCGATGCTTTGAGCTCCTTCTTTTTGACCAGGTCTCGCACCCTCTCCACCAAGAAACGTGAGTAGCCGTCGACGCTTTTTATCGATCCCGAACCCAGATAAAGAAGTGGGTCACCGGACTGGAGAGACTCTACGACTACCTTGAGATCGAAGAGCGTCGAGCTCAAATCATCAGCGTAGATCTGTTTGTATTCTCTCGGGCTTTCCTGCCCTGTCTGAGTGAGGCGCTTTGCGGCTTCAAATGAAGACGCGAGAGTTGAATATCTGGATATGATGCGCTGGGCGTGGATCAGCTCGGCCTTTGAAAGATTAACTACTTCCATAGCGAAACCTGCAGCTTCGATGACTGAGATGTCTTCAAGTTTGGTATCGCAGCCAAAGACTATTGGTTTGTACCCCTCCATCGGCGAATAGATGAAAGAAAAGTCCTTCCCTGCCGTCAGCCCCGATCCGTGTTCGATTCTTTCTACCATTTCCCGCGAGCCTCCGATTCCGAGTGGCACGCAGAACACAAAGAGAGTCCCCTGTGGAATGTTTTTCGAAACGTCGCCCAAACGTGGCTTGACCTCAGAGAGAATATCTTCGTCCGACCTGCGCAGCTTCGGTGTAAAGAAAATAGCCTTCGAATTTGATATGCATTCTCTTGATGGTTTCATCCCAACCAGCGGCTCGTCCTGAAGGAAAGATCTCAGATCCTTGTAATCTGCTGCGACGTCAGGTCTGAGGACCATGGCCGTCCCCAGCTTTTCGTCGATGGAGGGGTA
>JAKBSX010000684.1 GCA_021844725.1 Actinomycetes bacterium
GCAGGGGCTGATCATGTGTTCCAGGCGATCATGATTGAGGAGTTGGCCAGAGTTTGCGCGTCGACGTCCCTGGCGATGCTTATTTCCAAGTTGGGGATGATACCCATACTCAACTGGGGGTCTGACTACCTAAAGGAGAAATACCTTCCCCCTATAGCGCGCGGCGAAGCTCAAGCGAGCTATTGCCTGTCTGAACCAGATGCTGGTTCAGATGTTGCTTCGATGAAAACCAGGGCAGTGAAAGACGGGGATGATTATCTGATCACTGGAACCAAATACTGGATTACTAATGCAGGAATATCAAATACCTATACCGTCTTTGCCAAAACTAATCCTGATGCAGGACATAGGGGTATTTCTGCTTTCTTAGTGGAAGCCGATTGGGGGGTAAAGGTTGGAAAGCTCGAGAAGAAACTCGGAGTCAGGGGTTCCCCAACCGGTGAAGTAATCTTTGACAACGTAAGAGTGCCGAAAGAGAATCTGATCGGTGAGCAAGGCCAGGGATTTTACATTGCAATGGGTACCCTTGACCGTTCAAGGCCAACAATTGGAGCTCAAGCGGTCGGAATTGCACAAGGGGCTATCGATTACGCGGCGAATTATATGAAGTCAAGGACACAGTTTGGAAAGCCAATATCGGAGTTTCAAGGGCTGCAATTCATGCTTGCTGATATGGCGACTAAGACCGAGGCAGCCCGGCTGCTGGTTTATAAAGCCTGCTCCATGGTGGACGACGATTCCGAAGGCGAACTTAGCAAAATTGGGGCAATGGCCAAGATGTATGCCTCTGACGTTGCAATGAGTGTCACCACAGATGCGGTGCAGCTGCTGGGCGGATATGGATATACCCAGGATTTTCCTGTTGAGCGGTTCATGAGGGACGCAAAGATTACCCAGATATATGAAGGGACCAACCAAATTCAGCGAATGGTTGTGGCAAGAAGGTTGCTCAGTTGAGGGGTTTCAGTAAGTCGCAACATGTCTAAGCAGTTGCCGGTTCAGGTGCCGGAATTTTATCGGGGCCAGCCGGGGAGGTTCCCAAAGAATGTGGTTAAGGCTAAGGATAACCACGTGGATTAGCGATTGGAGTTTTATCAATTACTGGTGTGCGGATGCCTAGTATTACGTCCCGGAAAGCACTCCCAGGCCTCTAATCGGCTAGCTTTGAATTGTGAATAGTTCTCCTCGGGTTCGATTTGCGCCCTCACCAACGGGATATTTCCATGTCGGTGGAGCGCGTACCGCACTGTATAACTGGTTGATTGCCCGGAAGTCGGGTGGAAAATTTATTCTTCGTATTGAAGACACGGACGAAGCCCGCAATGGTGAAGAGTGGGTAGACGGGATAATCTCTGCTTTGTCATGGTTGGGGATCGACTGGGACGAAGGGCCGTACAGGCAATCAGAGCGCTCTGAACTTTATTCTAAGGCTGTTAACAGACTTATTGAAGAGCGTAAGGCTTATTGGTGTGACTGTAAGCGTGAAGAGATTGACGTCAGGGCCAAAGAGCGGGGTGGTCCTCCGGGATATGACGGTCATTGCAGGAACCTAAATAAGCCAAAGTCGCCAGGTTCAGCACTTAGGTTTGCAATTTCTCGACCTGGGTCAACGACAGTTAATGACGTAGTTAGAGGAGAGGTGGTTTTTGACCACGCCAATCTTGAGGACTTCATCATTGTTAAATCTAACGGATCTCCACTTTTTGTGCTTGCAAATGTTGTCGATGACATTAATATGAAGATAACCCACATACTCCGCGCAGAAGAGCATCTTCCGACTACCCCTAAGGCAATACTTTTGTTCAAGGCTCTGGGAGTGGAGGAGCTGCCGGTGTTTGCCCATGTGCCGGTATTAGTTAATGCTAAGAGGCAAAAGCTGTCTAAACGTAGGGATCGGGTGGCAGTGGAAGACTATCGGGATCTGGGATACCTGGCCCCTGCGATGGTCAACTATCTGGCTCTGCTAGGCTGGAGTCCCGGAGATGACCGGGAATTTTTGACTCTGGATGAATTGATCGAACTCTTTGATCTCGAAAAAGTGAACCACTCCCCGGCATTCTTTGATGAGCAAAAGATGCAGCATTTCAACGGGGTTTATATTCGGAATCTTTCCGATGAGGAATTTGTCAATTATTGCTATCCATTTTTGGAGAAATGTGACTGGTGGACCGCCAGCGACGATCAATTATACGTATTTCGGGCAATAAGCCCTTTGGTCAAAGAGCGGGTTTCCCTGTTGGGTGAGGTTCCAGTTATGGTGGAGTTTCTCTTTACCGAGGATCTTAGGCTTCCAGAAGATCTGGTGGAGCAGGTATTACGTAAGGACGCCAAGGCCGCATCGATTTTGGCTGATATCAGATCTATATACGAAACTATTGCGCAATTTAGTCACGATGAGCTAAACCAAGCTACAAGAAATTACTGTGAATCAATTGATACTCCATTGCGCAAGGTGCAGGCGCCGATAAGGGTAGCGTTAACAGGGTCGAAAGTCGGGCCTCCTTTGTTTGAGTCGATTGAATTATTGGGACGGGAGACGACTTTGGGTCGCCTCGAAAAAGCTCTGCAACTAATTAACTCTAGATAGATAGTCCAACATATGTGTTTACCTATTCTTGTTTTGAAGATAATCAAGCGACGT
>JAKBSX010000685.1 GCA_021844725.1 Actinomycetes bacterium
GAAGAGGTGGCAGGCATTACATAGAGACTTGAGTTTCTGATCGAGTTGGTCACCCTTGCTTTTGTCATATTTTAGCGAGCATCTGCCGTCACTAGTTGGGTCACAGGCGTAACCTCCAAGCCCTCGTATGAGGGCTTCGTACCACCATCTAAGCGAACCGATTATTCCGGTCTCCTTAGCAAATGAAGCTTTGCCTGAAACATCACCGGTCCACAAGGGGGTGAGAGTCTTTAGTTTAACTTCCATCATGCCAGTCTCCTCATAAGGGTACCTTGTCGATAATAGCTTGGATTCGTTTCTCGAGATGAGGCACCTTGGAAAGTGAAGGCACCTTCAGGATTCTCTGCAAAGATCTTATCTCGGTAGCGAAATATCGTCTGACACCGGACGAGCTGTTGCCGTGCATCAAACCGAACGCTTCCTTTAGTTGTTTTCCTGCCTCTGGAGCCCTTCCAGATGTCAGGTAATCGAGGGAGATAATCAGATGGACAGTCGCAGCATAAAGATCGGTGTCAGGACTTGCGGCTTTCTTGAACGATGAGATGCCGTCGAAAAGGATCTTGGTACCAAGACTACATTTTCCATCACGGAAGAGAGCTGTGCCATAATATGCTTGAAGGCGACCGAGATGAGGGAAATCGTCATCCTTGCCTTCAAATTGAGTGCGATAAAGTTGCAACGCCTCTTCAGCAATGCTTGCTGCCAGTTTGTAGTTGCCTTCTCTCTCATATAGGATTGTTTGTTGAAGCATGTTAAAAAATCGCTGCGTTTTATCCTGAGTTCCGATATAGTCGTTATTGTCAATAGCTTCCTGAGTATATTTGTTGACGAGTTCAAGTGTTTTTCGAGCCTCCTTGAAGTGTGCCGTAGCGCCTTGAAGTTCCATCACGTAGCAGTAATTCTTTGCCAAGTTTGAGGGATGTCCATCTTTCTTGAAGCTCTCGGTAGATGCACGAAGACGCGTTTGGGCCTTTTCATATTGATGCCATTTGAGGTATAACTGCCCGAGATGGCCTTCGATGGTGCCGCGCAATTTCGGCGATTCTTTGCTTACCTTTCTCAATGTGTTCTTGAAGATACTTTCAGCCTTAGTGAAGAAAAATTTGTCTGTCTGAAGAACGCCATTCCTGTCGACTAACCGATTCTCAAGGAGCTTTCTCGATTCAGGCGGTAGTTTACGAAAATATCGTTTCGCCTCAGAAACGAATTCCTCTGCCTTAGAAAGCTCGGAAGTATGGTCGTAGCAGTTCATCAAACCAAATGCAGCCTCGAATAGATGCTCATACTCCGGATGGTCTTTCTTGGATTCGAATTCAAGGACTTTCTCATAAATTCTTATTGCTTCCTTGCAGTGCCTTTCATTCTCATATTTCTCTGCAACCGAAAGACTTTCTCCAGCGCTAATTTCCCGCAGCTTGGCTTTTTCAAACGCCTCATCCCCGAAGACCGAGTAGATCGCTGTCTCAAGACTATCAATCGTTTCGGCCTTGACACCGGTCCTGATGAGTTCATGCTTCGTCTTGCTGGAAATCTCCGCTTCGCAATGGGACGGATAGAGGGCCTTCTTTATGTAGTCTCTGTCGTTGGGCAGGCAGGAGAGCTTTTCGTTTATGCCATCGACATGAAGAGCTTCCCCATTTTCATCAAGGGCGCCCGTGACCGCGATCATACCGGGAACTTTCTGCTGAGTCAGTGCAGAAAAATAAGCAAGTGCGAAGCCGAGCCCAATAGAGTCTCCCGACAACATTGGTAGGTCTTCCTTTTCCAAGGAAATAAGCCTGCTCACCCTAAATGAGTAGCGATCGTCCTCCCACACTGGGACTAGCATTCTCTTTTGCTTGTACAAATTGTGCACGCAGCTGACCGCGGTTTCGATCACCTGTTGAAAGTTTACTGTTGAAGCATCAAATCTTGATGTTGGCTGATCCGAGTAAAAGACTTTTGCGGTGTGGGCCACGCCCCGGTTGTCAGTTTCATTGACGGCAAGACAGAGTATTTCACCTTCGGATGGCTTTGGAGGTTTATAATTCGTGCTGCCCTCTACGAGCGCAGACCTTATGCTGTCAGGTATGTATTTGTATGCTTTTAGGATGCCTTTTACGACATCGGGGGTGAATGCCTTGCTTGCTTCTTCGTTTTCCAGGAGCTGCACCACATTAGATTCAGATGTTGGATGATCCCCACTCTCATTATATTGCTTCAGCCATTCTTGAACCCATGATACTAAAAGATCATCATGGCTGTAGTATTCTAAGGCTGGGTTAGAGGGCGATTCATCGTCGATCATTTTTATCACCTTCAGCATCCATCTTAAGGTCGTACTTTTTGCCTCCGCAGTGAATCGTAACGGTCATTCCATGCTTCGAGACATTCCTGATCAAGTTCTTAGGAACAAGGTATTGCGCTACGTTTGCCACCATGGTCTCTCTTTTCAAAATGTGCGTTCCCTTCGTTCCTCTACTTACCCTCAAAGTGACCTTTGTTACCTTTGGCGCGGCGTTCCCTGAGATGTACATATAAACATTACCGTCTCTAAAGACTACTTTCCCTTTTAGTTGCCAGTCTTTTTCCTTATCAAATAGTTGGACTGACTCTGGCGGCTTATTTAGTTCATGTGCGCTTGGCTTTTTTTTTTCTCC
>JAKBSX010000686.1 GCA_021844725.1 Actinomycetes bacterium
TTTGCCCAAGCCACTTTACATTGCAGAAGGACCACAGAACTTTCCTCTGAGCGTTTTGCCTTCCGGTCCGGTCAAGACGCAGGATACATTTTTCTACAATACGATCACCGCAAATGGAGGTCACCCAGGAGACGTTTACGGTTTGTCATGGGATCCTGCCCAGTTGCTTATCAGGGCGCTCAAGCACATAGGTGTGAATGCCACTGCAAAGCAGATCCTGAGTTACATGGAGAACCTGAAAAATGTAGCCGGTATCGATGGAATTTATAACACCAGCGTTAGCAACCATAGAGGACTGACAATTAACGATCTTTATGTGGGTGAGTGGAACGGCAGTACATTTACCAAGGTATCTGGCCCCGGAGGAACTCCGTTGGCTGGTTAGACTAGCTGTCCAATAAGGATTTGTCCGGATTTGACAACTGAAATTCTTTGGCTTTTGATTAAAAGGAAGACTTTGCGGTTGTCCAGGTCCGGACAAGTCTCCTAATTCGACGATGTTCGTCTAAGGAGAGATAGAGGATGTCAATAGATAGATTTGACCCTTCGCTTTGCGTGTTGGTTGTAATAGATGTGCAAAACGATTTTTGCCATATCGAAGGTGTGGCGGCAAAGAACGGCAAAAGTGTTGAACAGGTAAATAATATGGTTCCAAGTCTTGAGAACCTGATAGCTCGGACCCGGGATGTTGGTGTGCCTTTGATATTTGTCAGGACGACCCATGGGGACGATACTTCCACTGACAGCTGGAGGTATCGAACTGGCAAGCTTGAAAAATCCTCGAATTGTCATGAAGGATCCTGGGGCGCCGAATTTTTCAAAGTGTCTCCAATTGAAGGTGAATATGTTGCAACCAAGCATCGATACAGCGCCTTCAGATCACCGGAATTTAAGAGTGCCTTAAAGGAACTGAATCGACCGTCGCTTTTATTTACCGGAGTAGCGACAAATATCTGCGTCGAGACAACACTTAGAGATGCAATGTGTGCCGATTATTACGCAAGCCTGGTAGAAGACTGCTGTGCTGCTTATACGATTTCGGGGCATAATTCTGCGGTTGAGAACGTGAGAAACTTCTTTGGAGTGGTAACAAACAGTGAAGCGCTTAGCAGTCACTGGAAAGAGCTTGCCATAAAAGCTGGATAACTCAACAGCAACTTGAAATGAAATTTTATGGGGCTGTTCCCGGTCTTAGGTTGTTTATGAGTCAGGTGTATCAGTTGCTGCGGAATGATTGGAGTTTCCAGCGCTTGGTGAGTGCTAATAAATGGATCTCACGTTTGCGGGTTAGCCCTAGCTAAGGTCTTTACCGGTAAGTATTAGTAGTTCTGTAACCAACCCATTGATGCCATTCGATGTGAATATCTCCGTTAATCTCGGCAACAAAGTTAATCTGGGGAACGATCAGTGGAATAGATTTGCAGTTAATCTCGCATGAGTTTTAATTCTGTTTAGGGGGTGCCATGGCTGAGAATTCATATCAGTTTAAGCCGATTCGGCGTATCGTTGCTGGCAATGACGAGTCTGGCAAGTCTGTAATAATTTCCGACGGAGAAGCCACCAATTCCCGGCAAACCGGAACCCGGCGCTCCACGTTGATCTGGGCCACCAAGGAGACGCCGGCAGATTTTCTCAATCTCGAAGATGCTGGTCAATGGGATCTTGGAACGCCACCTCCCCCGGGTGGTACACGCTTTTGTGTGATCGAAAGCCCGCCTGGAGCGACTTACCCGGCACTTCATCGAACTGATACCATCGATTATGTTCTGTGTTTGAGTGGAGAGATCACCATGGATCTTGACGACTCAAGCGTGGTGATGAAACAGGGGGATGTGTTAGTTCAGTTAGGAAATAATCACGGATGGAGAAATGAGAGCAGCGAACCAGCCATTGTTGCTTTTGTCCTGGTAGACGGCAAGCCTAAATTCAGTCCAAAGTTGCCGCCTCCACGGACATAGGGGATCAGCTGGTGGTAGCAAATAGTGGCTAGGGCTGCAAAGAGGGGTTCGGTATTCTGAGTCTGCCGATTAGCCGCGCAACGGAGAAACGCTATGAATATAACCACCAAGTTGAGTTATCTTCGATTCCGATGAAACTATTACTGTGGGCCAGATGTCCGAATGGTGTTCTAAATACGGCTATGGCTCAGGTTTGCTATCATTTGGGGAATGACAATGGATTCGCTGTCTTCTCATCGACGACTATGCAACCGTATTGAGACTTCTTGGCCAGCATTTTTGGAAAAGCGGCGACTTAGACTGGCTCAGCAGCAAAGGAATGGAAGCGCACCGGAAAAGATTGCTGAAAATATAGTCGAGGATTTGCTTACTTCAGTTTTGGACTGGTCTCTGTCGGACGTCAACAATCAGGTTGGTTATGCCGACATGGTTCTCACCCGGCTGGGAATCAAGAACCTGATAATTGAGGTTAAACGACCGGGGTCACTTAGATGGAATATGACTTCAGTAAACCGTGCGTTGGATCAGGCCAGTCGGTATGCAGACGAGCAGAAAGTTAGATCTATAGCAGTGTCCGATGGGGTTCTAATATATGCACGCGATCTGATACCAGGCGGATATCGGGATCGTGTATTTGCAAGACTTGACAGTACCGTACCTCAAGTATGTAAGCATCTGA
>JAKBSX010000687.1 GCA_021844725.1 Actinomycetes bacterium
AACGGGGATGTGAGTTTGAACGACAGCCTTGGAGAGTACCCTAACTTACGAGAGATGCTTCGGCATCTAGGGGAAATACATTGCGGTTCGAACGGGGATATTGCGGTTTGAACGCAAACATCACTTGTTATTACATAATATGTACACCACTTTTTTTACATAATATACATACACTATTATTATATATGTTTTAGCGAATTATTACAGTTTACAATTATTCCCAATAATTAAACTATATTTGCTTACCCAAATTATATCTGAATCAGTTTGCTCATGGGACAGGGCATAAAATAGCATATTTGATGGAATCTTCATCTGCGCCCAGCGAGGTTTTTCAAGATAAGCATATGTAGTTCGTGGTTATCTTTTCTGCCCCGGATAACTTCTTCCTCCATATCTCTAGCTTTCTGCTGGGCAAGTTGAATGGATTGTCTAGAAAGGAGTTCTCTCTGCTGGACGTCAAGCAAGTGGATTGCGAAAGATTCTCTACTTTCAGAGAAAGATGAATAGTCGATTCGGGATCGTTCAGTCAGGTTCTCCTCTTGAGCACTCTTGGAGATTGTGGACGAAAGAATCTGTTGATCTTTTGGATGCTCTAGAGGAAGATGAGAAGCTAAAGTCTTCCCCTCCGAAGAATTCCTCGCACTGTCCTTCTTTGTTAGAAGTTCCTCGAAGAGCAGTCTTGTGCTTGACAGTTCCGATCTCATTGAGGCCATAGCTTCCTTCAGGATTTTCACTTCGTCGCTTTCATCTTTCGGAGGTGTAGCTTTTAAGTCAGCCTTCTTAACGGGGGGATAATTTCTTACGATGCGCACAGGAGATTCGTCGTCTGAAGAATCCACCGGCGAAATGGACGGGTACTTTTCTTGCTGCTTCTTCGGTCGAATTTTTGCCTTTGGTTTAGAAACTTTGGGAGCAACAGGAGTCTCTGCACTGAGCGTTACTGTCTTTTTTCTTGTCGAGATTCTGCGTCCGGAAGGCGTAGTTGTAGACGCGGCAAAGAGTGCATTGTCACCCCGAATAGCTGCGTCGATGGCCCTGGTAGATCGCTCAGCGATTGCCGGATCGTAGAGTAGTGTAGTATTTCGTTTCAGGAAAGCCTCCGCCTCGGAAGATAGTTTGATGATATCAAGCTCAACGGTGAAATCATACTTCTTGTTAAGAAGTAAGTTTCTGACGATTTGATTTTCACTCTCCCAAAACCATTCGTTGGTTTTGAGTTTCTTGTAAACGATCTTAACCCCTAAGGTGGAGCATTGATTTCTGTAAATACCAGCTGGCGAAAAAAGTTATCTTTGTAGGCATATATATGTATATTAGAAAGTCACCTATCACGTAACGATCTTCTGTAGCCATGTCGGAGTAAAAAACAACATAATTAAGAAATACCAAGCCTAAATACATACACATCAGTATTGTAACAATTCAAGCCATGTAACACTTTACGTTGGTATTTCTTTCCACCTCTTAAATCAACAATCATGTCATAATTGTCCGCCTTGTTAACAACAAGCGGAGTTCTAGGGCTAGGCTCCTCCAAGACGAAACGGGCCTGTCCTTCGTTTGGCGGTTCCCAGGTGTAGGTCACTATAATGTGACGATAGTCTCCAATGTGCTTTCCTCCAATGATAAGAGTTACAAAGCCTATACGTAACAATCATATTAGTGTCCAATAGTATGTTGCTGTATTACCATCAGTATTCTTCCTGTATCCCATAACCATCGGTAGAAGATCTTCATGCGAGCATACCATCTCCGACCCAGCGGCTTCTGCTGCGGATATCTTATCAGAGTACTCACTGGAAATCGTAGCCTCGATGCTGCTGGTGGATCCTTGAGATTGTTCAAGGCACTTCTTGCATGAACGCGATTGAATTTTAAATTTTGAGGGGGAAACCGTTAAGTTACAGTTGACGCAACCTCTGGCGACAGTTGAAGCGCAGTCAAGGCACAGAGCATGGTTTTCATCTCCTTTAAGGCTTTTCATATCCTATAAAACACTCCCCTCATCACATCTTCAAGCCAAGCAAATAAAGGTACCTCTTCGTCAAGGTAAAGGCCGCAAAGCTCGCAGCTCTTATCGACAAATTTTACGCATAGCTTCTCAAGTGGTGTCTCAAGCCCAGGATATGATGGTGGCTTGGAGCAGCGCAAGAGACACTGATCACAGATGATGGGCGAGCGTACATCGACTGTGGGCAAATCGTTTCGCCAAAGAAATTTCTGGCAAGTAGAGCAAATCTATTCATAGCAGTCAATCATGCCCGCTCGGAGACAAACAACAGTACCTCGAAATCGGTGTTTCCAGCGCAGCGTCGGCAGGGACCTCTCTCCTCAGACGATTGACAGAAGCCAGCAAACAAGGATCTCCCAGTTTCGCTGCAGACGTGAGCTTTTCGCCCAGGCTCAACTTGATTGCCGCATCCGCAGCAGCAATCGAGGTCGGTGTTCATCCTGAGTGTTAGACCGTGCACACAGTATGGGATCAGGGAGGTCCACGAAGGTTTGAAATATGACTCTCTGTCGACCTGACTTACTCTGCTGCTACTACAGTAGGGAGGTTTTTCAAATCAGGCGTCCGGCACAGGCCGTTGTGCCGGGTTACGAGGGTCGTCACTTTCATCATCGTCGTC
>JAKBSX010000688.1 GCA_021844725.1 Actinomycetes bacterium
ACAACGGTGAACTTGAGTCCAGCGAACGCAACAGGAAATAATGCCAATGAGATAGTTGCAAGTGGTGCATCGTCTGATTCTCCTCAGAACGCATGGGTGCTGGGGAAAACCGCCTTGGCAATTACCTACAACGGTGGCGGACAGTAGACCCATTTATCCCCGCCCATTTCGCCCCAATCTATAAATGACGTAGCTGTATTGGCCAATAAAACGATTGTACTTTCAGGTGCTGGAAGTGAGGACGTAGGTATTCATACACTTGTTGCAGGGAGTAGCAGCTGGCAGAGCCAGACCGTTGCGCTGAATATGCCGGTAGGCCAAATACAGCTGGTGCAAGCTAATGGCGTGCCGGTTGGGATCGTGGTTACCGAAGAATCAGGTAGCAACTTTTCCCATGGTCTTTGGCTTTCAACGCAAGACAGCGGAGTCTCCTGGCATCAGAACGCGGCTCCCATAGGGGGACACGTGACAGAAGCAGGAGGAGATCTTTGGCTGGTCGGAGGCCCTGAAGACTCGTCGCTTTACGAGAGCCAAGACAACGGTGTAACTTGGCAGACGGTTTTCCTACCTTCCTCTTTAACCGCCGGACAAACACCCGCTCTCGGAAATGTATATCCAGGCAGCAGTAGTGGCGAGGTTGCCTTAACAGCCACTTTCTCAATCCAAGGGCAGAATTATGTTGATGTACAGGTGCTAAAGGGCAACGCCACTGGTAGCGGCTGGAATTGGTCCGCTGGCCCCCTTGTTCGTCTTGAGGGCGACTATGGAGCCGGAGTCTCGGTTGCCAATTCTTTAGCGAACGGAGTTCTATGGGTCGCGGACTCTACCCAGTTGGCTCGCATTAGCCTCGCTACCTCTAACGTCTCTATCGTAACGCCAGACGGATTTCCTCAAGCGACCGAAGAGATTCTTCATGCACAAGGCGCAATGACGGCATGGGCTAGTTACTCTATCGTGAGCTGCATGGGATCGAAGTCAAACTGCAATCCTATAACTGGGCTTGTAACTACTACAGATGGCGGCCAGGTTTGGGCACCTAGCTCAAATCCTCTTGCTTAAAATTGTGACGAATTTTTCACGACATAGCGGTGTGCTGTGCAAAACGGGCAGCCGTATTGTCCGACTTTGAGTGGGAACTAGAGTTTAAGCGGGAAATGTATGTGGCTGTCTGGGAGGATGGTCACAACACTTGGCAGATTAGAGCGAGAACATGCTTCAGCGACAAGATGCAAAAAGCTTGGCACTATTCCAAGCCATTCAAGCGAAACTATCTCGGTCACCGGATCGGCGATTTTACCTGCAAGACGCCAGGGATTGGGCAGATATGGTCTTCGCTGAACGTCCCTATGACATATATCTTGCAGAATGGGTCAAGCTTTTAGATGATGCGCTGGCCTCAGATGAGGGATTAACGGCCCTGTATGACATGATGCTATCTCATGAACAACATGCCATAGACATGAGGAGCAGCTCGCCATTTGCTGGAGTTTTGACACCTAAAGAACGCACGGAAGTGTTGGTGACATTCCAGAGAAAATGGGTGGCATGACTGAGGATCAGTTGGAACACTTAATTCGTGCCTCTGGAGCCATTCTAAATGAGGATGCAATTCTGGTAATCGGTAGCCAATCCATTCTGCCTTGGCTGAGGAAATTTGCTGGCAAGCGTTTAGAAGATATACCGGAAGTATTGGTGGCTTCCACTGAAGCGGACATAATTCCAATTGACAACGACCCTAACAAATCGGACCTAATCGACGGATCTATTGGAGAAGAGTCGATGTTCCACAAGACCTTTCACGTATATGCGCAAGGGGTCTCATTGGAGACCGCCAAAGCACCAGCGGGTTGGCAAAGCCGGTGCTATCCCTTGGTGAGCAAAAGAACAAACGGGGTTGTCGGACATTGCATGCATCCGGCAGACCTTTTCATTTCAAAAACAATGGCAGGACGTTTAAAGGATGGTCCATTCCTCGACGCAATGATTCAGTATGGACTTGTTCGCCAACAAACAGTCACCCACTTAGTTGCGAAAGTTCCCGGTCTGACCGATACCCAAATTGCGGAAGTGCGAGCGCAAATCGAGGCCCGTTTTACGCTTCATGGAACGGGCACTGACCCAGGGGGTAGCGAAGGATCCAAAGTCCCTCGAAAAAGGGGTCTCCACCCCTGACTCTTCTTGTACGCATAATTGAGCGCTTTATACGGAGCCGACAATACCTGTGAAATATATCGAGGGAGTTGTGTAAAATGGCAAACTGTATTTGGAAAGCCCCCGTTGACTGGTCCAGTCACAATGTGAGTATTTGCCTCGGTGACTTGATGATTAGATTAGCAGATACTAAGCAGCTTGTTTACGACGTTCTCCCTTCCAGTGATACTGTTTCGATGATTTGATCAGTAAATCCCTTTGTTGGGTAGTCGGCAGCGCTAGAAATGACTTTGGTGAATGATACCCGAGTGAAGAATGAGGCCGAAAGTTGTTGTATTCATCTCGCCACCTATCAAGAAGAATCTGAGCTAAAGGAAGATGCTGCAGGGTTCGCCCTTTATCAGCGCTTAGTAAGGAGACAAGATGAATGTTGCCGCTAAAGTGACTTCTAAGGGGCAAGTGACCGTCCTTTAAACGTCC
>JAKBSX010000689.1 GCA_021844725.1 Actinomycetes bacterium
AGGCTCAGAGTTGGAGACTTCAGATTAATCTTGGATCTCGATAGAGATAAACTGATAGTTCTCGTGTTGAAGATTGGGCACCGGAAAAATGTGTATAACAAATAGTCCAGTCGCCCTCGACCATATGAGTGATTCGTCAAATGGGCAGTATGGACCGGGCGGGACCCATTGAATTATTTCAGCGAATACCTATTACAATGATCAATATGACACTTTCACGCAGCTAATGCTCTGATTCCCCTGTAAGATACCTCAGGATATTGAATCTTCATTGCAACCTTCTAAATTGTTGCCAATTTGGGACAGAACACTGTGCTAATGGGAATAGTTATTATGGGACATGTGAGACAATGTATCAAGTATTCTGTCACGTCACCGATAATGTTTTAAGATTATCGAGACTTGCCAGATCGAAAATTATGGCTCAATTAATGGGTCCTTATTCTACACTTGAAATCGAGTTTTGGATTGGTGAAAATGAGAGAGGAGCCTACGTCGTTGGCAAAGAGATTGAAAAACCAATACGTATAGGAATCTCTGATGACTTGAGGAGCGAAATTGCTCAAATCTCCAAGGTCGAGAACGGGCGATGGTTCGAATTCTATCCTAGTATCTCTCCCATCAGGTTATTTGAGGTTCAATGTGAATGGTACCATAGATATCATTCACTCAGGAGCTCGACTCACCCCAGTCCACCCCACGATTATCCAGGGTTGCAATGCCCGGTGGAAGGCTGCAGTTACAAAGAATAGATTTAGCCTCACTCTTGTCTGTTCCTTGAGAATTCATCCCAAAATGCAGTAGTGAGTATAGGCTCCTTTGTCACAATACGCATTGGCGAATGAGTCCTCTTTTCATAGAGAATTATGTTGTGTTCGTCTTCGGTTTCTTCGTACTCCAATCCACCTATCAGAAGCCCACGAAGTATTCTCCCGGTATCCTCTATCGATCTGGTAACAATAACGCCCCTGGCAACTCCGTCTTCGACAGATACCTGAAACGAAAGGGGATGGATTTCCTTAAACATTACAGCCCTCCGCTCTAGCTTGGATACCCGCTCTGCTGCAAATTCAACCAATTGTTTAGTGTCGTTCAAATTGTCAGGCTGAGGATATCCATAATGCAACAGGGTAGCTTCAATTGAAGCTCTATCTGATTTGGCCAATTCTGCTAATGCAGTATTCTTGCACACAACTTCAATTGTGTCCATAATGCCCTTGGATGGGACGCTCAGTGCCGTCACTTCTACTTCAGTCAGGAAACCATCCTTCTTCAATTCCTGGAGTAAATTCCCAGTAGAAGTTCTTGGCCAACTGTCAATAATCTTATAGAGTCTGGATAGTCTCTCAACTTCTCCAAACAATCGGGCAACATAGACAATCACTTCTTTTCCTTGTCCGAGTGCTACTGCAGCTTCTGAATCTTTTCCAAAAGTGTCAGCTTCTTGAGCGTTGTATATAGTAACTTTCGATCGTTTTATCATCAGCGATTCGACTAGGCCTTTTTGGATCCGGTTTTCCAAGTAGGACTGGGTTGGATCGAAGAAACGGAGGTGCCAGTCTTTGAGTTCTCCTTTATCAAACAATTCTGTCACGAATGCATGGTTAGTTGTGAAGTGCAGCGGCTCACGCATGGATGTCGCCGTATATACGTCAACATCGTGCATACCCAAATATGTAGTAGTATTGTTCGCTCCTTTTTCTCTAGCACGCTGGATTTCTGCCTCGCTGACTTCCACGCAATCTGCTATCGATGCGGAAATGATGTCATGGTACGATTTGGGCACCGTGTAAAAACCAGGATACAACAACTCATCCCCGTTGGATATACCTGCCTTCCCGACCAACTCCACCAAATTGTCTATTCTCTGGTGTTTAGAGAGTGTCAATAATTGCTCGTAGTTGTCCACACCCTGCCTACGAGCATACTCAAGTAGTGGGCGGAGCGATTTTCTCGCATTATTAAGCTCAGCTGCCTGCTCCATTGATAGATATCCCAGGGCGAATAGCTGATTTCCTGGTATGGTTTCAAGGCCAAGCGGAGGCGGCTTACTCATGTATTCTGCTACCCTTAATTCGACAAGTGCTGTCTCTGGGAAAAACCTCCGCCACAGTTCTTTCAGTTTAATGCCAGTCAGGTTGTCTGAGCCTTCTTTCAGAACCTTGTATCCGAATCTGATGTTTCCATATCCGAGCATGCATATTGCTCTGAATTTGCGCACCCGATCCTCTAATTCACCAAGTTTACTGAAATCAATATCACCGAAAACTACATCGAAAAAATCATGGTGTATGGGTTTTATTCCAAGTATAAGAAGGGCGCGATTCAACAAATCGCATTTTGCTGAGTTACCCCTGCCACTCTGCGTCGCCATTCTTAGGTGGGGTAAGATTGCCTTGAAACCACGCTGCTGTGGCTTAGTAAACTGGGGTTCCCGCATTAGTCTTTCTTCACGTCCTGTTAATCGCAGTATCTCCTTCAAGTAGGCCATCTCGTCATCGTCGATAATTCCTGTGGTTATAGCTTCCAGTTGACTCACCCTTGTATACTTCTCAAATTTGGCATATTACAGTCTTTACTCAATAAATGGCATATCTGAGCCTGAATACTTCGTGGGCTTCTGATA
>JAKBSX010000690.1 GCA_021844725.1 Actinomycetes bacterium
TCGGCACCCGCGCGCTCCGAGAGCTGGGGAGTGGTCGATGTGCAAGTTGATTTCACTGGATTAGTTCTACGCGCGCATCGCTCCTCACGAGACAGGGTACAGCAGTGTACCCTAAAGGTCAGCCTAACCATCATACTCGTACTATTACTTTTTAACTGTTCATAGAGTCACGTAGTCTCATAGAGTAGGAAGGTGAGGAAAATTCAAAATGCTGGCTGCTGTAATCGCCTATTCCTTTAAAAATGCAAAATGCAGAAACGTTATTAAGAATATTGTGCAGAATCGGTTCCGTTCACCTGTGCACGCAGAAATTGTACTCTCAGTAGTGCAAGAGGCACAATCACTCCAAATTACACAGTGCAATGTACTGTCTGTCTATATTTAAGAGAAAAACGAAAATTTTCAAAAATGTAGAATACCCTCAGTAGGTATATATAAAACTGTTCGTTTGATAACAGATTACTATGAATTTACTACCGCATAAAAAAGGTAGCTTGAAGTTATCTAGATTCATGTGCTATTGGCCGCGGCCCACGTTGATTCACATGGCGCCAAGAAGCACTTTTACTTCTTCAACACTGTGAGTAAGTAAAGAGGGATCGTAACCATTGGACGGCTTAAGGATAGTTTCCTCAACCTAATAAATGATTACAGAAAATCATGGGGGAGAGAATGACCTTTACCAAGGAATACTCTTCACATATTCTGGCGACAATACGAGATCGCAAATGCTCTCGAAGATGTGGATCCAATAACCTATCGAACTGAGGAGCAATGGGAGAAAAAATGAGGCCGTAAAAACGTGAAAGGGATGATGATAAACGCGAAGACTCTAGCCCAGGTTCAAGTGAAGCTTTTGTTTCGGCTGGAAGAGCTTTCATCAACAATAGGATTCCCGTCATCTCACTTTTGCTTAGAAGACTGTGAACTTCAACAGAAATTACAACTTCTTTCCATGTGTCTGCTTCAGTATCCAATAAATGTTTAAGACTGGATAAACCGTTGCAAGAATTCGATTTTTTGCTGAATTCATTGAACTCGACCTACGAATGCATGATTTTCAAAATAAAGTCCCTCAATGTACTTGTAATACTGCAACGTTATTCAGCATGTATATCGCTAGATCCGCATCATCCAACCCCTCGCCGCTCTTCCTGCATGCTTGTAGAAGTGGTTGTAGGATGTTACCTAAAATACTCACGACAGAGTGATTGTCGCCTTCATCCAAGTCCTGAATCAACGCTGAGCTGTGAACTTTTAAAATTTCTTGAATTTGTCGTGCACATTGTAAAGTGAATTCAGCAACCGATAAGTCCATGGGATATGACACTGGCAAACTAATCAAAGCATCAGTTTGTCGGTTGATGCTGCTTGTAAGTTGACGCTTGCACTCGAGCAGGCAGCCTTTTACCGCAGAATGTACCGCATTCTCCGCCTTTACGATGCGTAGAAAACTTACTTCATAGAAGCTAAGGAGGTCATGGAGTGAGTAGAGTATGCTTATTGAGGGATTGCCCTCCAGACTTTGAAGAATTCGCATTCGAAGGGGTCTACCTAAACCCTGAATACAACGAGAGAGAAGTTCTTCAATGCTAAGTGAGAACAAATTTTCGTCAGCGTTCTCATCGACTTTTGTCAATGGAGAGCTTTTGCCAAAAACTGTGATTAGAAACTCTTCCTCTCCTACGATGGCTTGATGCATCCAGGCAAGCATATCGCTGACATAACGAACTGCATCGTGCGCATACAAGTCGATAGCCCCTGACATATTACTAGTTGAGCCTCCTTGGGTTAATGCCAGTATAAAACGCTGGACGACTTGAGTCCTTCTGCTGTTGATGATGAGATCTTGACATTGCGAAAAATATGCAGGGATATTGCGAAGATAACGCATGGCAACTTGAAGCTTTGCATCAATATCTTCACTAGGGGAGGTCTCCGAAATGTTTTCACATTTTAGTTTTACCCATTCGAACAAGCGCTCAAAGGCGGTGTCTTGATGACGACCCAAGACGTCCAACAACTCAAATCCTGCATTGTAATGATTCGAACTTACCATCGCCTTGCAGTCCTTGTAAGCTTGGAACAGATGCGATAAAGAGGAGAAAAACTGCTTCGCTCCATGAGAACTTTCGATATCGGCCGATTGTAGTGTGTCTATTTCCTCCGGAGAGAGTGAAAACTTCGACAGAAACTCTTCAATTTCCCTGCCTTGCTCAAGACAAGAAGTCTGCTTCTGCTCGAGCTCTGAAGCTCGATCCAAAAACGACCTCATGCTTGAGTCAGCATCCATGACACTCGCAGCTAAATTCTTGCAAGCTTCTTCAATCTCAATAGAGAATCTCTCAACTTCGTCCACTCTGTCAATGAGTGAGGCATACTCATGGAGAAACTGTTTCGCGATGGCGATATTTTTGCTCTCTACAATCAGATATGGCGTTACTTCATGTTAATGTAGATAACCCTTACCTAGCTCATACCGCAAGTTCCTTCTATTCTCAATTGTATTGACTGTGTAAAACTCCGCGATACTATCCAGAGCTTCACACATGGCGGCACTATCGGTTTGAAGAGCTAGCACCTTCCCGATGCGAGCATCCACGATTCCGTCCTTCATTGTCCTCAT
>JAKBSX010000691.1 GCA_021844725.1 Actinomycetes bacterium
ATCCACAGGATCCACCTGCCCTTACAGTGGGTGAGTGATCTATTCCGGGCTGCCCCAAAGTCGTCATCCCAGTAACCACGGACCACCTTCGCCCCAAAGGCTTCAGCAAGCTCTATGGTTGCATCCTCGCTACCGGTGTCGTAGACGACAATTTCATCCACGAAATCAGAGAGACTCTTTAGACATTCACCAATGTACTGCTCTTCGTTTTTAACTATTAGGCACCCGCTGACCAGGGGAAAATCCTCACGTATTGGGATCTGGTCCAAGTAAGGCTTCGCCTCCATGTACTTGCCTTTAGAGCTAACCAAGGAGCCGTGTGAAATGTATATTCCACCTGATCTAGCTGCCAATGCGAAAAATCCCTCAAAGAGGTCCTCGTATCTTTCACCTTTGAATACCCCTGTACCTAGCTCTTTGAGTCCACTCAGCAGATCCTCGCTTCGAACGGCGAGGCATAGGTTGGAGGCTGCGCCTTCCAAAGTCACAAATCCGCGGTAATTTTCAATCCAGTCAATAGAAAAGCGATGTCGCTTTTGTTTCGAGAAGACCGCCGAGGCATCGGAAATTGCCACCGCCTGGGGACCGGTGCAAAAAGCAGATCTCGGTACCACGACGGAATCTTCCGGCAGTTTGTCGAATGCACTCACGAGTTCCGACAGCCAGGCGCCGTATCCCGCTACGCCGGGGGCCAAAAGAACGACAAAGTCCTTCGGTCGTGCTCCAAGGATTCCTGCTAGCTGGCTAGGAAGGTTAGCATCGAGAGGAACTAGAAGAAACGGATCTTTTTTTGCAGCTCTGATCCCACCGCAATTTACAACAACCAATTCGTCTATTTGTGACAGCGAACCTTCTAGCTCGCCCATCACCGACTTGAGTTGAGGGCGGTCATCGGCGAAAATAACCACAATCGATGAGCCGCTCATAAGTATCAGTCCTTACCCAACTAGTCCGAGCCTATTGCAACAGGACAGTCACAAATTTTCCGCCACCATAGCCGCCAGCAACTGTTATCTCTGTGTCGATCCGGCTTTCTTCGTCTCCGACGCCAAAGCAATCAGAAATCCCGTCTGGTATGTCATCAGGGTATATGTAGACTCCGCCGAGCTTCGCCCTCTTTGCATTTTTGTGTCGGTCGTTGAAAAGGACGGTTAGCACGTTCAATACTTCCGAGAAATTATCAAAAAAATTAGAAGGTATCTCTTTCTCATCGTTAGCATCTTCGACCCCACCAACCGGAACCATGGATAGCGCAGCGCCGGCTCCGTTAGCGAGCTTGTAATCGGCATACACCACCACGGCGTTAGCGGCTTCGCCGTCCACGTAGACGCCTACAACCCCAAGCTCCGAGGGTACTCCTACTGAGTGAGCCCTCTTGACCACGACGTTTCGTCCAAGAAGAGTATGAAAAATGTTCTCAACAGCGTCCAAGGACGGCAATAAGAAGTTATGATCCGCCATACAAGCGACCTTCCATTCCCCCCGCTATACAGGTGACTTATGCCTCAGGGCAATTAAATGGACAGGATAGTCACCGAATGAAACAACCGAGCAGGTGCGCTCCTGGAGGGCGGTTGGGTGCACCGTGCCATTGAAGAATACAGGGAGTCCAAGCTTTAAGGAAGTATCAAACTCGACCATCCTTCGCTTGACCCCACCGCCGATCATATTTGCCAACTCATTCATGGCGTCTGCGATGAAGTCTTGAGACACCTCTTCGTCCGGTTCCATAAAGAGCATCCGCTTCACCAGTCCTTCGCAGTGCTCCCAACGGGCGGCGAATCCGAACTCATAGCTGTACTCAGCCCCAACCAAGGCTACGTAAGAACCTGGTAAATCTCGTGGAAGAGGGAATGTCGCCTCGGTAACCGTTACCGGCTCATACCCTAGGCTCGTCTGTGCGAGTTCATCGGCCGCTTCGATCAGCGAGGTCTTCCAAAATGCCATTCCGAGCGTCTGCACCGTCAAACCCCCGCCGCTTCGAGTGTATCCCTAAAGGTTTCCGCCGTAAAAGGCTTCGAGATTAGGAAGTTGGCGCCTCCATTTCGAGCGGTCGCCATCATATCCGGGGTGCTCTCAGAGGTAACGAAGCCAAAGGGGGTCTTGCAGCCTTTGCCCCTCAGTTCGACAAGGAAGGTGTAGCCATCCATCTCTGGCATATTCCAGTCGCATAGGATGAGGTCTGGATCGTGCTCATCTACCGCTTCAAGACCCTCGTAACCATTGGCGGCCTCGGAGAACTCTGCGTCCTCATAGCCAGCTTGACGGAGTTGTCTCATCACGATCATCCGCATCGCTTTGGAATCATCCACTATCAATATCTTCACTGAACGAGCCCCTTTTTATAACTCCAGAGCAGACGGTACCCAGGACTAAGAATCGGCATGGCGATGTGGAACCTTTACCGAAAAAAACCAGTCTCACCCTTTAGTCCAAAGCTCGGTTTGACGTGATGGCAACTGGGAGCGCGTCAACTGGGATTTAGGGGACGACCTAAGCCACTCGAACCCATCTGGCCGATCTATTCGGAACAAGATTTTCTAATTAAATCATCAAGCGACCAATAAAACACACACCAAGGAGGGTGATTGCAGTAGCGCATCACTTCGAATGGATGTCGTT
>JAKBSX010000692.1 GCA_021844725.1 Actinomycetes bacterium
TTGCCAGCTTTCAACTAACCAAAGTATTTCTTCTGCAGCGCTTCCCATGACTTCAACTCTGCACTGTACTGCGCAGCGGAGGAAGCTCCCTGGGTTGGTACCCAGGTCTTGAATGAGACCGGAACGTTTGGCGAACCATAGTGCAAAGCTGTAAAGATTGCCTGAGCTTTTGGACCAGTCTCAAATCGAATAAACAGTGCGGCAGCTGCTGGATCAGCTACACCTTTGATCACACCAACCTGGCCAACATTCGCCACCACTGAACCTATAGGAGTCCATTTCACCGGCGATCCTTTAGCAGAATTTTCCAAGAAGTGGTCCTGGAAACACGATAAGCAGTAACCATATTGACCTGATGCAACTAGGCCAGCTGTAGCTGCACCAGACACAGCAACCACAGATACTTTACTCGCTCCCAGTTGTTTTAGGAGTGCCTCACCTTTTTTCTTGCCGAGAGTGTATAAGACAGACCCTATCCAGTCCCAACCAGTCGAGCTAGCTTCGGTCACAAGTTGGCCCTTAAGTGCTGGATTAGCTAGTCCTTGGAGGTTGGTAGGAACTGCAGATGCCGGTATCTTTTGAGTGTTATAGCCTGATGACAGCCAAGAAATCCGGTCGGTTACCAACAAAAAGTTGCTTCCAGATTTAGATACGTATTGAGCCGGCATAGAAGGTGCACTCGGATCAGCATAAGGCAACAAAATTCCAGCATCATGCAACTCAAGTGCTCCGGCGCTTGTGACCTCAAACACGTCAGCGGCCGGTTTACCAGCCTGTACTTCAGAAATAGTCTGAGGTATCAATGTACTTTCATCGGCACGATTAACGGTCACATGAATGTATGGGTATTCTTTCTCGAAAGCGCTGGTCAGCTTGGTCACAATCGGACCAGCCAGGGAGGTCATGAAATTAAGCTTTCCCTCCTTTTTGGCTGCAGCTTCAAGAACTGAAGTGCTGTTCGCACCTTGATAAGTCAGCAATGCATTTCCAGTGGGAGTACTCGAACCAGAGGTTGTACTACTTGATGACGACGAAGCAGAACTCCCACAACTAGCCAAAAATAATCCCATGGCTGCTATTCCAACTGAATAGAGCTTAAAATGTTTTCTACCTGTTACCGCATTGCCCATTAACAATTTTCCTTTCGATTAACTGTTATGACCTGTAGATCCTTTCAAATGCAATTCACAAAAATGTCCTGCGAATCTCTATCTAGACGGACAATCCGGTCAATACGACATAGGTCAAAGTAATGGAAAACAAAGTCAGCATTCAAAATGAATGTCCCCCCAACTAAATACAGGCGCAATAACTCATGAACTGAATTACCGCAAGCCCGACCCCCGAATACACCATCGCCACTGACAGAAACACGTAGCACTAGTGGTATGACAACTATCCATAATATCTTTTGGACACTCATCAGGCTATTCACTTGTCAATTGGCTGTCAAGCCAACTTGCTTCTTATTTTCGAAAATGAAATAGCTTTCCGGTGGGTAAAAGTCTGGTGCCATCGAACTTTATGCTTGGAAGAATCTTCCGTCAAGTGGCCAGTCCCACTTTCCCGGACACAGTAACTGCTGAATTAGAATCTGTGTCGAAAGGAAAGTAATCAAATGGTTTCAAAAGGTTCGAGAATCAACCGCTACACGCCCGAGTTCAAAGATGAAGCGGTCAGGTACTGGAAGGATTCAGGCAAATCGGTTCATGAGTGTGCCGGAGATTTAGGTGTGAAACCGAGCACCTTTTCACGTTGGGTCACTCTTTGGAATCGAGGAGGAAACACAAGTGACGGTCCGTCGTCTTTTACCGAGAGTGCCCGAATGCGTCAACTTGAAAAGGAGAACGCCCAGCTGAAAGCTGAGAACTCCTTTTTAAAAAAAGCCGCTGGCTACTTCGCATCGATGCAGAAGTAGCCGATAAACATAGGTTCATTCACCTGAACCAGGAGCTCTACGACATAAAGATGATGTGCAAGCTCCTCGAAGTCTCACGTTCAGGGTTCTACGAGTACCGTTACAGATTGTCTGAACCAGATCCACGTCAAGCTTTCTTAGAAAGCTGCAAGCCAGCTATAAAAGCGATCTTTGCCGTGCAAGGGAACCTATGGGACAAGGAGAATGAGAAAGGCCCCTATTTAGAGAGCATCAGATTCTCCTTTCGAGGCGAAGCGTAGCGGCGGCAATGGCAGAACTTGGGCTCAGAGCCAAATCGAGAAGGATACGGGACAAAGACCACTATTTCATCCGCCTCTAACCGTTATTATGCACCTGATCTTCCGTAGCGGAACTTTAGCGCCCCGTCCCCTGGTGCAGTATTTGTCGGAGACATAACCTATATAAGGACAACTAACGGCTTTATCTATCTGGCAACGGTAATCGAGCGTTTTTCAAAAGCAGTAGTCGGTTGGGTAATTGATGACAACATGAAGACTTCGCTTATAGTAAAAGCAGTAGAGATGGCGCAAAGGCGTGTGCCGATTATCCCTGGTAAGACGATATTTCACTCGGATTATGCCGAGGTTTTCATTAAGCCGAGGAATCAGAGTTTGGCCAGCGGAGGCGTGGCTTACTGACCAATTTCTCGGCTTAATGTTTCGGTAGGTTATCGAAGACTGTAA
>JAKBSX010000693.1 GCA_021844725.1 Actinomycetes bacterium
ATGCCACTGCGGACTTGAGCATACAGCTCCACCCGCTAGAAACTATTTCTTACTCCTAAATCACATCTGGCTGGCGTGCTCCGTCATGGGTGGTGAATGGAAACGGTCTATCAGTGATCAGCCTCGCCAGCTGCGGTGTATCTCAGGCGCAGAGCTCTGGCACTTCGCAAGCCCATGAGACCAGCGGCGCCTCCAAAGTTCCGTCAGTGAGCCAGCCTGCTTCTGCTCGCTCTGCAAACTCCGCCAGTGGCATCGTTACTCAAGGTTTCGACGGATCCACTATTTGGCAGCTCACTCCATCCGCTGTCAGGATCTCAACCGACGGCGGGACTAGTTGGAGCAGTATCACACTCCCCTCTTCTGCACCGCTTACTTCACTTAGTGATGTAGCGACATCATCCGGAGAGATATGGCTTGGGGCATTGGAGAGCGGCTACGCTGCTGGAGCAACCATCTATCAGAAGCAGAGTTCTCAATCGAAATGGTCTACATACACGCTTACTCCGTCATGGTCGAGCCTCGAGGCACGACAACCTTCACCGAGAGCCAAGTTCGTGGTGGGACCCGGTCCAACCGGCGTGCTCCTTGAAAGAGGCGGAGCGCAGGTCGGGATAAGTAGTGCACTGTTCGTTTACAACGGCTCATCATTTGTGCAGCGTCCACTTCCAACCACGCCTCTCGCCTTTGGAGACGGCACAGTTGTCTTTCTCAACAGCCAAAACGTGGTGGCACAGGACGGGAACGACCGAAGGCTTTATTACAGCACTGACGGTGGAAAAACCTGGTCGGGATCCAGCTTCAACAATTTGGGACTTCCAGCACCTGCAATTGGAAAACTCGTGATCTCTGATGGAACGGTCTACCTACCAGTAGCTTTGAAGACCACGTCAGCTACATCTTCATCGCCTGGTTCGTCGACGATGGCCCTATATTCAAGTACAGATGGCGGGAAGACGTATCATGCCGTCAACTCGTCTATAGGCGTTGCGCCCTCTTCGTATGCGCTGCCGGTGCTAGCTGCGTCGGGATCTGACGTCTGGCTGGCTCCTTTCAACGAAAACCTGCTGTACGAGTCTACCGACGGAGGCGCCACCTGGAAAAGCGTTGTTCCAGCCGGTTTCTCAACAAATCCGAGCAATATGATCCTGATGAACTCACAGGTCGCGCTGTCCAGCGGAGCCATAAGTTCATGCGTCTCGTTCAAAAAGAACTGTGCACAACATCTCTATCTTCTGAAAACCACTGACGGCGGGCATACCTGGCAGAATATCGAGGGTACCTCGTAGTGCCACTCTCTCAACAAGTACGTGCCACATAGAAAGGTTTCTGACATTCCGGGCTTGGAATCGCAATTCTTGGGCCTGATTTACCGGATAACGACTGCCAGATAGCCGGTCGTGCCTTTCGGCACCGTGCAGTAACAAGGCAAGTCTCGCTATATCTTCATTGCTCGACAGGTTGTGTTTGCAACGGCTCTGCCATCTCACTTTCACACAACCTGTAAAGGTGATATGGCGGGATTGACAAAAGTGGCTCGCCCGACCAAGATAGCTTGCAGGAATTCGAGTTGTCGTCGCGACATCGGCGTCCGTCAGTGCTCCGGACCTGAAATCGGAAGAAACTTACCAGGCTTCTCAGGCAACGAGGACTGCTTTGGCAATAATCAATTCCAATGCCGTTGGATTCCCGCTTATCGACGAGGTCGTGCACATCACATGCCCCATCTTGGGGGACCATGACCAAGGTATATCATAGACTAGTACGTTAACTGAAATACTTCGGGTACCCTTTGTACTAGCTCTCTTCAAACTAGCTTCGGGAATCCGATCGAAGGCTCTCCCACAAATTTGCCGAAGTTCTTGCTTGCCGGTTTCAGCTGCTTGGATAAATTCCCAACTATCGTAGTACCGCTCTGCTTGTTGAACGAAGCGCGATATCAGTGGTCCGAGATCGGCGTTCGTTTCGCATACTGCAATTTCGGCTTCCTTTCGAGTTCGCTCCTCTGTAGGAAGTGCAGGATTAAACATGTAGTCCCATTCAATGATCGATTTCCACCAGGCCAGCCACGCTGTCACTGCATCTTTCATATTGGGATTTACAGGCAGCACTTGGCTGCCAGCAATCATTCCGCCTTTTGGAGGCACTCCTTCTGAAATCCCAACATCTAAACCCGAAGCATCCCTTACGTAAAGAGCAGTGTGAAGTCGTCTTTCGACACCGAGAAGCAGCTCGGTCCTCCTCCCTTCGGCCTTCGGTTCAAACCTTGCACCCTCGGCTTTTTCCATAGTAACTTTCCTTAATCGGCAGATTCATTGCGGCTCGGGATAGTCAGGGGCTCCGGGATCGTCACTGCCAATTTTCGATCTAATCAGACACTGGTTCGCCCAATGAATTGAGTCTTCGATTTTATCATCTACTGAATTCGCCACGCTGCCCGCAATCATGCTGATGCTTTCGTTGACCCCTCGACTTCTAATGATCCCAAATGGATGCTTATATTGAAGTCAATCCCGAGTTTCTCTGAAAGTCGTCTGAGCATATCAATACTCGGGTTGTGTTCTCCTTCTTCAAGTCTCGCAATAGCAGGTTGGTGCATCCCGAGTTTCAGGAGGAGTGGGAAC
>JAKBSX010000030.1 GCA_021844725.1 Actinomycetes bacterium
ATATTCAGAGAGATCCAACAGTCATATCGGCTTATTTTGGTACGGAAGTGCGGTTAACGGATGCTTGAACTCAAAGGTCTCAGGTCTGGTTATGATGGCCCTGATGTACTACATGGATTAGACCTTGTAGTAGAGCCAGGAACCCTGGTCTCAGTGATTGGTGCTAACGGCGCAGGTAAATCCACCCTGCTTCGAACTATTTCCTCCCTGATTCGGACTAGAAGCGGAACGATTACAGTTGACGGAACGGACCTCACAAACGCTGGTGCGCCAGCAATGGTCAGCCATGGGGTGTCGCATGTCCCCGAAGGTCGACAAGTGTTTGCAACCATGACAGTTGCGGAAAACCTCGACCTAGGTGCGTATAAGGCCTCCCGGTCGGTAGCGTCCGAGCGAGAGGAGCGGGTGCTTGAAATATTTCCAGCTCTAAAGGAAAGGATGAATCACTTAGCGGGATCACTCTCGGGTGGCCAGCAGCAGATGTTGGCGATCGGTAGAGGACTTATGGCAGAGCCAAAGTACTTGTTACTTGATGAACCTTCCTTAGGTTTAGCGCCCATCGTTGTTCAGACCATCTTTCAAATACTACCAAATCTTTCAAAGGCGGGCGTGGGCGTTCTGCTAATTGAGCAGAATGGCCAAATTGCACTTTCCATAGCAGATAAAGCAGTTCTGCTTGAGCGGGGGCAAATAACGCTTAGGGGCACGGGGCAGGAACTTCTCAAAAACCCCGAAGTCATTGAACGTTACCTAGGTGTAGGCAATTCTGTTGGAACAGACAGCGAGAAAAGGATTGAAATGTCTCTTCGGATTCGAACCGCGCTGGGCGACGAAACCGGAAAGTTGTTCTCAAAAAACTCAATAGCAAATTAGTTCGCTCAAAGCCAACACAGTTATCCATCATGGTAGCTAACTGTGTTGGCTGAATTTATCTAATCCTTTTCGGTCTTTGAATAATTGTGACCAAAATAGCTGTGCAAAGAATTGCAACTATCAGCGCAAGACCCTCTTCGTAGGCATATCGATAACCGAAAATCAAATGGCCTATAATCCCCCCTATTGCTGACCCGGCAATACCTATCAATATCGTAGAAAAAATGCTCATTGGATTGGGTCCCGGGACTACCAATCTTCCCAATGCTCCGATGATTAAACCCGAAATAGCTATTGAGATAATCAAACTCAGCATGAGCCAATACTAGCGAATCATTATTTTCCACGCCAGCTATCGACAGACGGAGAGTGCCACGGGTTGCCATCGGGACCAGCTGTGCATCTATGCTTAGAATCAATATCTGAGTGTTGCGACCCAGATATATTCAACTAAGAGAAAATCTGTTACCGCTAGGTACTTATTAAGGTGCGGAAGAGGCTCCTGAGGTGGAAGATGGAGCAGAGTAGGTGGCGGACGGAGCAGAGTAAGCAGTGACAATCGGCTTACCGGCTGTATTTATAACATACCAATAACCACCGTAAGAATTTACACCCTGCCCATTAGTGAGCTTTGGCGCAGTATCACCCTCATAGGTATAGAGCGGATGGCCATTATACTCAATCTGCTTGGTGCCACCAGTACGGGTAAATACTGACACAAGGGACTTGTGGACTCCTCCAGATATTGGAATATTGGAATTGACAGCCGTAACCGGCGGCCATACTGCTGCACAAGAGGAATAACAAGCCGATTTCCCCGGAGCGTCTATCTGAAACATGTAATATACATATCCGCTTGAAGACGCCAGTATTCTCCCATACTTAGAAGAAACTGAAGAAAGGGAAGACTGCACATGACTAGTTGGGGCGGTGGTTGGAAAAGTAGAATTATTCGGATTTGCAGCACTTCCGCACGCAGTCAACAATGCTCCTCCGGCCATGATCCCAAGAATTGTGGCTTTCATTGATCCCTTTCTGAGTTAGTTAAGTCAGCCTTGATATCCTCAACAGACACCGACCCAAACTTTCCGACGATTAAACCTACCAATACTTTACATTCACAGAAAAAATACAGCTAATCACTAGGCCAATTACTTGGGTTATTAATCTCCAACAGCAGTTAGCATTAATTGAAATGACAAATAAAAAGCGAGGACGATACGATGACAAAATTAGGTGGCAGCTTCAATATCGGAAATAAATTGAGAGTTTCAAGAATTGGGTATGGAGCAATGCAATTGCCTGGCCCAGGGGTTTGGGGTCCATCACCTGACCCTGACAACGCCAAGGCTGTGCTTCGAGCTGCGTTGGAGCTGGGCATAGATTTTATAGATACTGCTGACTCATATGGCCCCGACGTCGCAGACGAGCTCATCCATGATGCGCTGTGGCCATATCCTGAACAATTGACTATCGCAACCAAAACAGGCCTCCTGCGAACTGGACCAGGGGAGTGGCATCCTCTTGCCCGGCCCGAATACATCAGGCAGCAATGTGAGATGAGTCTTAGGAAGCTAGGCGTTGAACAAATTCAACTATTCCAGTTGCACCGAATTGACCCTCTGGTTCCCCTCGAAGACCAGGTTGGTACGTTTAAGGAACTTCAGCAGCAAGGAAAGATAGCTCACATCGGTCTGTCTGAGGTTAGTGTCGATGAGATCAAAAAAGCCTCGCAGGTGGCCAAGATAGATACGGTACAGAACCTTTACAATTTAGGCAACCGTCAATCCGAGGAAGTGTTAAATTATTGTCAAGAGAATCAGATCGGATTTATTCCCTGGTTCCCAATTCAGACCGGCCAGTTAGCCAGCGGTGAAGGAATCTTGGGTAAAATTGCTTCCGACCTGGGAGCAACACCAGCCCAAGTAGCGATAGCATGGCTTTTGCATAAATCGCCTGTAATGCTTCCCATCCCAGGCACAAAATCAATTGCGCATCTAAAAGAGAATGTTGAAGCTGCAGATATCGAACTTAGCCAGGAGCAGATGAAGCTGCTGGACAGTGTTGCGAAATAAATAATCAGCAGTAGCTTTAGTTCTGGTTCCGGGACGGCTAACAAGCCCAGTTGGCGCATTAACCGTCCCACACTACCAAAACGAAAAGATTTCTCGGGCCGTGTACTCCTTCGACTCTGCTTAGCTCTATATCTGATGTAGCCGAAGGACCAGATATAAGCGTAAGCGGAGTATCCGACTTAAAGAGGGCGAACAGGTCCATAGCCCGTGCAAGAATATTTTCTGCATCAACCACGCAAAAATGATAGTCAGGAAGCAAACTAAGGGCCCGCCGTCCCTCAGAAGGCGCAGATGTTAGTACAATGGTCCCACTCGAAGCTAGCGAATAGCTTGACCCGGTAATCGCTCCATCGAACTGTGCCAGCTGTTCAACAGACATCAGTCCGTCATCCTTTATAACTTCGATCCCTCCCAAGTCCGTCATCCAGGCTGGATTAATACCTGAAGGCACAACCAGTCTGCGTATCGGGCAACCTGAAATAATCTCGCTCAACTTAGGCGAAATCTGATCAGAGCGTATGATTTCGGTTACTGCTTTATAATCTTCGACCACTGAAACAAACTGGGCGACCAGTTCTTGAGCCTGATATTTTTTAGTTGACGCGACTTTTTTAGTTCCAAAATCCTCCGATTTTACGAAATCGATGTTCGATTTGGGTTGACTCTGAACAGCTGACTTTATTGCCGCCAGGACCTGCCTGCGCACTGCTTTTGAACTAACCATGCTCTTCACCGTGCCTTCCCAAATCGTCACCCCAGTTTCTTGAAGGAATATCTGGAACTTCACGGGTGGTAACCCATTGCGAAGCCATCGGAACCATCGGGGCAAGGGCTTTAACGATTCGCGGATACCTTGCCATAGACCGGATAATAGATTTTGAAACTCCGTACAAGATTGGAGACGACAGCACAACTGCCATGACACGAAATAAAACCTGTTCCCCTCTGGGTGCCACAGCCTTATTTATCATTTGCTCTCTTTGGTGAACGAGAATCGATGGTATATCAATTTTTACTGGACACACCTCATAGCAGGCGCCACACAGCGTGGAAGCCCAGGGCAAAGTTCCGGATCTCGACGGTCCAAATAGCTGAGGAGACAAAATTGCTCCGATTGGACCGGGATAGACGGAATCATAGGCATGACCCCCAACTCTTTCGTAAACGGGACACACATTCAAACAGGCCGAACAACGGATGCATCGTAATGTCGCCCTACTGGAGGGATCACGTAAAACTTTGGTCCTGCCGTTGTCGAGTACTACTAAATGGAACTCTTTGGGTCCATCGTTGTCTGGATACAGCCCACTCCACATTGAAGTATATGGATTCATGCGCTCCCCGGTAGAGGACCGAGGGAGAAGCTCCAACATCACTCCAAGGTCCTCCATAGTCGGAATAACTTTTTCTATCCCCATCACACTTATTAGAACTTCCGGTAGCGTTATACACATCCGGCCATTGCCCTCGGACTCCACTACACATATGGTCCCAGTTTCCGCAACTGCAAAGTTGACTCCTGAAATTGCGACTTTGGCACTTAGAAATTTCTCCCTGAGGTACAACCTTGAAGCCTCGGCTATTTCTGCAGGCGTTTGCCCTAAATGCCTTCCCGAGGCAATGGTTTTCTCAAACAGCTCCCGTATCTCGGAACGATTTTTATGAATTGCCGGAACTAGTATGTGAGAAGGTTTATCGTTTGCTAGCTGTACTATCAACTCCGCCAAATCTGTCTCCAGTGGATGAATCCCTTTATCCTCTAAGAAACGATTCAGCTCGATTTCATCAGTTGTCAAAGATTTCACCTTAACCAATTCTTTAACCTGATGAGTCTGGACAATTGAGTAGATAATCTCATTCGCCTGTTTGGCATTTACTGCGAAATGAACCTTACCGCCCTTATTGCTTATGGAATCCTCGAGCTGCGATAATAACTGATCCAGATGGGCAAGGGAATAGTCCTTTATTTCCCGGCCCCTCTCACGCAAATACTCCCAGTCGTCCACTTCGCCGGTTACCTGATAACGCTTGTTTCTGATTGTTGATGTGGCGTGACGAAGGTTGCTTCTCAACTGTGAATTAGCCAAAAACTGCCGCGATGAGCCTTGGAAACCCTTTGCCTGTCCCTCCATGGTTAGCTGCTACCTCCATCCAGTCCAGATGCCAATATTTCAGCAATGTGCATCACCGAAATACCAGAATTTATTTTCTTTAGTCCACCCCCGATATGCATTAGGCAAGAGTTATCAAGTGCAACTAGAATTTCTGCTCCGGTTTTCTCAATATTTGCCATCTTGTCAAATAGCATTGCCGATGACACCGGTTCATTCTTAACTGAAAAAGTGCCGCCAAATCCACAACATTGCTCTGCGTTTGGAAGCTCGACAAGTTCAAGACCCTCTACATTTTTCAACAGATTCACAGCAGATTGATAGATATTCAAAGACCGTAGACTATGACAGGTGGGATGATAGGTTACTCGATGAGGAAAATAAGAGCCCGTACTCTCAATTCCAAGTACTTTGGTGATGTAATCTGTGAATTCAAAAATTCTCTTTGACAGTTCCTCCGCGGCATTAATAAGTTTCTGATCATGGGTTCTGAGCGCAAGTCTTCGATATTGCTCTCGAACCATAGCAGTGCAAGAACCTGAAATTGATACAATCGCGTCAAAATCTTTGAAGCGGTCTATAAAAGCTCTCACCAAAGGAACTGCCATATCTGCGTATCCGGTATTGTAATGGATCTGTCCGCAACAAGTCTGCCCCTCTACAATACTGACTTCCACATCCAAATGTCGCAACACCCTGGTAGCAGCTTCTATGGTTTGAGGATAGAAGAAATCATTAAAACATGAAATAAAAAGTGAAGTTCGATCTGACACGGTTACCTCACATCTAGGTTGATCTGTGCATTGTACTTCAACAAGTCCAAAAACCATGCCCAATTAAATGAATCCCCACCGATGTAAATCTTCGCCAAGAACTATCAGTCAGGTTCCCTCAAATAATGGAAATATCCAAAACTCAACTCAGCCTAGTGTTATCAACTTTTGCAGATGCAGAACAGTCATAATATCCGAAAGCTGCTGAGTAAGTAATACAAAGCGATTAAACGCAAGCAGCACTCCAAACAGTATCAGTGCGGCTGACGAGATAATAGTGAGTGCCGAGAAGTGGCGCTTCACCCAGTTGAAACTTGACTCCAGCTTTTTAAAACCAAGACCTGTGACGATAAAAGGTACCCCAAGGCCAAGCGAATAAAATGCCAGCAATAATGCGCCCTGAACCGCTTTCCCTTGAGACGCGGCTATCGACAGCACCGAGGAGAGAATGGGGCCAATACAGGGCGTCCAACCAAAGGCAAATGCCATTCCTGCGACAGGAGCTGCGTAAGGACCAAGGGTAGCCAATCTTGGGTGAAATCTCTTCTCACTGTAAAGCCAAGGCATCTTCAAATATTGGGACCCCAGCAGAAAAAGGCCCATAAACACCAGTATTACTCCTGAAATCCTTGTCAGCAATACGTGGTCTGCATAAAGAACTTTTCCGATGGTGGTTGCACTTAGGCCCAACAAGACAAAAATGGTTGAAAAGCCCAGTATGAATAGAAGAGTAGTTCTTAAAACCCTTGAGGAACTGACATTGGAAAGACTTCGATCACCTCTGAGCTCGGCTACGTCGACCCCCGTCACTACCGATAAATATGCTGGGACCAATGGGAGAACGCAGGGAGACAGGAAAGATATAACACCGCCACCAAAAGCAACGATATAACCGGCAGCGAAAGACATAAGTATATGATAGCAAGAACTATCCTTATTCCTGGATTAGCCCGTAGACGACTCCCAGGGGTCAGCTAAATTCAGGAGTCCAGATTGGAATATACAAAGAGAGCACTTCTGGTCGTAGACGTCCAGAACGACTTTTGCGAACATGGCGCCGTACCATCACTGTTAGGTTCCCAGTTAGCGTCCCTGATCTCAATCTTTGCCCAAACCAACTACAACAAATATGAACTTCTTTTAGCATCGAAGGATTCACATAAATCCCCAAAGGGACACTTCTCGTCGTCTCCGGACTTTCTCTATAGCTGGCCAAAACACTGTCTGGAATCATCTGAAGGTGAAAAATTCCATCCCAACCTGAATAGTTCCTTATTTGACCATGTGATCACTAAAGGGATCAATTCAGCAGGGATGTCGGCTTTCGACGGAACCACTCAACTGGGAGAAAGCCTTCTTGATCTTTTAGAACGCCGCGAGATCGAGGTACTTGATATTTGCGGCTTGAATGGTGAAGCGAATCTTTACAACACCGCCATTGATGCTTTGGAATTTGGCTTTCCAACCACAGTATTTATCGATTTGAGCTCTGGCTCATCGCATGCAAAAGTTCTTGAGGCATTCGAAGATCTTCAGTCGAGAGGAGCAAATCTCACTTACGCTATAAGTGAAAACTGAACTGTATTCAACGCTAAATATTGGTTGGAATAAGCCCTACTGATACCTTTATATTAGTTTCGGGTTCCAACATTATTAGGCTCCCTCCGCCATCGCTAACTCGTATCTTGACCGTGGTTCCTTCCAGACACCAGCGGTTGACAACCTCAATTGAAGGGCCATCTGACTGGGACGGCCAAGCAACGAAAGTTCCATCAACCGATTGATTATCGCTTATTCTCTCTCCTGGGAAAAGCCCCGATATATCGTGAATATTCCTTCTGTAGCCAACAAGCAAGGTATCCCCATCTGGAAGTGCTCCTATTAATTTGACCGCGACAAATCCATGAAAATAGTTTGCAGCCAGCACAGCCCGCTCTGCGCTATGAACTCTAGCTCGCCTGGCCTTTACCTCTTCGAGACGCTTATGCTCACGCCTCCACCCCAGGGCAAGAAATGCTACCAGACCCATAGAAATTAGAAATGGAAGCAAGGCGTACAGTACCATATCACCAAACCCCCTCTATGAGAAGTAAATTTGAGGCATTAAAACTTTCATGACTTTCGTACTTTAAAGACTACAAGTCCAATGCCGCAAATATCAATATCAATTTGCCCTCAAAGCTGATGAAAGGCAACAATGCAAGCAACAAATAAGCGCCGCAAACCCGGGACCCCGCACCGCTAATCTAATAATGCCTTCGCTCCATAAAATCATCTGCCGTGATCTGTTTCCTTACAAATATGGTGGAACATTATGAAGCTCAATATTCTTGCAAGTGCCGGATCTTACCCAGGGCCGGGCAGAGTCTGTTCTGGCTATTTGTTGAGTTCGCACGATACACAGGTCCTCTTGGATCTGGGCAATGGAGCACTTTCCAACCTTTTGAAGGTAATTGATCCGAAGCTGCTGTCGGGAGTCATCATTAGCCACGCTCACCTCGATCACTACGCCGACATGATCGGGCTATATCACTACTTCAAATTCGCCCACACTCCACCTCACCCAGTTCCCCTATACGGATCCAGCGAATTCTTCGATAAGTTTCATCATTTGATTGGCATAGATGAAGATATGAGAAGCATTTTCTCAGAAACAATAATTACTGAGGGTGGATTTGGCAAAATAGACAACCTCTCAATTGCCTTTAGCCAATCAAATCATCCTCCGGAAACCTACATTAGCCGCGTATCTGATGGGAAAAGTACCTTTTGTTATAGTGCTGACGGCGATGAGAGTATCAACCTTGCACTCGCCAGCAACGAGGTCGATCTCTTTCTTTGTGAATCAACTTGGAGTAAAAAGGGTAGTAACCATCCGGCTGGACTTCATCTAGATGCCCGGGCGGCAGGAGAGATAGCCCAGCGGAGCAGGGTTAAACACTTGGTGATTACCCACATCGCTTATCCACAAGATAGAGATGAGGTCAGAGTTATCGTCTCAAAGTACTTCAAAGGGAGAATAAGTCTGGCGGAGGACCTCGACAGCTACATCTTCTAACTTATAACTTATCTAAGCTGATGTGGATTAGATAAGATTTTGCAGCCTCAGCCCATCATCTGGAATGCCTACTTATCGCTAGGATTACTCTTTTTGGATGATCGGCCTATTGAAACTGAGCGAGCGGTCCGATAAACCTTCCGTCAAAGGGGGAGGGGAGGACTCAAACTGGAGAGCCGTTGAAACTGGATAGCAATAGTCGCTTACTTACAATTCCCAATGCAATTACTCTGGCGCGCATATTGCTGATACCGCTGTTCGTTTATCTGGGCTGGAGTAGGGATAGACTCGTTGCCAGCGCATTCCTATTGGCTTTCATTGGAGCTACAGACTGGATTGACGGTTTCCTGGCTAGACGGCTCAACCAGGTTTCAGTGATTGGGAAGGTCATCGATCCTTCCGCCGACAGACTACTCCTTATTGCCGCTGCCGTGGTAGCAATACATCTCAGCCTGATACCTCTATGGCTGATAGTGGTAATTTTCATCAGAGAACTTACCGTTTCTTTAGTGGTCGGGATCGCTGCGCTCAAATTTAAAACACGACTTGACGTAGCTATTTATGGGAAAGCTGGAACCCTTCTGATGATGTTTGCCTTCCCTTTTTTTGTATTAGGAGGATCAACTACATCAAGTCATGCAATCTTTTACCATCTGGGCTACGTTTTCATGATTCCAGGAGTCACGATACTATTTATTGCCCTGGCAGACTATCTGAGAAGGTTGCGCTTATTGAATGCTCCCTAGAGCCGTACATCATAAGCCGGCATTGTTATCTGCTTCACAGCTCGCTTGAGATGGAAAATCTCTTTATATTCTCGGCTTTCTTTAGCATTGCCACGCTGTAAAAGTAGTAACGTTTTATCTATGTCAGAAACAGATAACCTCCTTTTTACATCCGACCACGAATGGGTCCGCGTTATCGAGAACAGGGTCGTAATCGGTATTACTGATTACGCCCAGGACGCCCTCGGGGACGTGGTCTTTGTGCAACTTCCCACCACCGATGACGTCGTAAGTGCCAACAGCACCCTTAGCGAGGTGGAATCGACTAAATCGGTTTCAGATATATACGCACCAGTTTCAGGACGGGTTGTGAGAGTAAATGATTCTCTTGCGAACAAACCTGAGCTTGTAAATTCCTCCCCCTATGGCGAAGGATGGATAGCTGAAATAGAGATGTCAGATCCCTCAGAGCTTGAGACTCTTCTGACTTATGACAAATACCAGCAACTGATAAATAATCCAGGCTAAGGCCCATATTTTTTCACTGATTCAAACATGCGGTGAGAGGCAGTCATCCCAGCAAACATTCATAGATTCATCGTTCCCTTATGGCAAAATTGACCAGATGAACGCTAAAAAGTAGAATGATTATTCGCTAAATGCTAAGTATTGTTAATTTTTACCAAGTAATCGAGAAATTAGTGGAACTTTGAATCAAGGAAAAGTATTCTTGCAATGCTTGGCGTATTTTCTCGGTAACTGAAGTGGAGTTGACTAAGTGCAATGCAGTAACTGCGGACACATAAATACTCGTGGTGCGAATTTCTGCTCTTCTTGTGGACGACCACTAAATGACAGTGACGACACCGGCACCCTCACTTCTGTCGAGGCCTCCTCGGACAGCACTGTGGAGTTCATAGAACACGCGATTGCCATCGCTCCACCAGACAAGATTTCTCTTGTTGTCAGGGGCGGTCCAAGCTCAGGAACCTACTTTGTACTGGAAAAGGAAGTAACCAAAGTGGGTAGGCACCCCGAGTCAGACATATTCTTAGATGACGTTACCGTGTCGAGGCGGCATGCGGAATTTATTGTCGACGATGAGAGCTGCAGGATTGTGGATTCGGGATCCCTAAATGGCACCTATGTGAATAAAGAGAGGATAGATCAGGCTTCCCTCTCTACCGGGGATGAAGTGCAGATTGGTAAATACAAATTGATTTTCGTCAGACCAACACGGGAGAATTCCGCCAGTGGACGATAAAGAGTATCGATCAATAGGTGAGACTCTGGAACTGCTAAAGCGCGAATTTCCGGAAATAACCATATCCAAAATTCGGTTCCTAGAAACCCAAGGTCTCATAGCACCCGAACGAACTACCAATGGTTACAGAAAATTTTACAATCACGACATTGAACGCCTCAGCTTTGTACTGAGACAGCAGCGGGAACAGTTTCTTCCCCTCAAGGTAATAAAAGATCGGATCACCGAAAAGGAACCCGGAGTATTTGTTTTGGACCCAAATAAGGGTCGATTTCCTGCCGGTCCTAAGGTAAAGAACTCTAAATTCGAGAGAGACATCTTTGGAGACCCAATCCAAGTAGCTGGGCCGGGCCATAGGTCAAAGGTTAAACCTCAAGTTGACGATGAAGGTTTAATGTCTCAACACGCGGGCGCCTCCATTCATTCACATAATCCAATCCACTCTCAGCACTCAAAGGACTCTTATCTTAAGTCAAGCTCGCCAGCGGGTTCCAAGCTGAACGACACAATTCCCCAAAATAAGGAAACTGCACCCGCTAAGACAAAATCTCCTTCAGCTAAAGCCGAAAGACATTCACCAATTGCCACTAACGCTGCGGTACAACCCCCCTCGCCAAGGAGACCCCGCCTGTTTGCTCTTCCGACAGCGTCATCATTAGCTGAGAAGTTGGACGAATACAGACTTGGACATAACCATGCGGATGAATTATTAGATTCAGATTCCCAGGCGGACACAGAAGATGACACCCCATTCCCAAAAAATTCATTTACCCCCCGGGAGATAGCGGAACTGGCAGATCTAACCATGGTTCAGTTAAACGATCTGACCACGTTCGGCTTGCTATGCCCGACATCAGTCCGTGGGCAGCATATCTATAGTTCAGCAGATCTTGACCTAGCCATTCTGGCAAGAGAATTTGCTCGCTATGGCCTGGAAGCGAGACACCTTAAGATGTATAAAGTGTCGGCCGATAGAGAGGCATCCTTTCTCGAACAAGTAGTACTTCCAATCCTCGCCAACAAAAGCAACAAATCAAGAGCCAAAGCTGAAGCGGCACTTACTCAGTTAGGAGAAATAGGAGCCCGGTTTCGAACCCAATTGTTAGAACGAGCAATCGATAAAATCCTAAATTCATAGCTAAACCGCCGAAATGGATATCTTTATTGCAAATCTAGATTAGTTTTAATATTAATTGTTGAATTAGCTCAATATAGCCAGATTTGCAGTAGCGGCTCTAGCTGTCATATAGCCAGCTCTGCGCTGGGGAGGTGAACTTTAACATGATTGAAGTTGAGCTTAATGCTGTTAGAGTTGACTTGCGCTCAAATACCCCCGTCTTGCTTCTCCAAGAGATCGCCTCTCCCAGAAGAA
>JAKBSX010000694.1 GCA_021844725.1 Actinomycetes bacterium
GCGTCATAGTAGCCGGACGAAAGAGCAAACGTACCAAGCATGATCCGACGCTTTACTTCGGGACCGAATCCCTTGGTCCTGGACAGCACATAGGTTTCATTCATGTCCTGGCCCTCGATCCTGAGACCGTATCGAACTCCATCGTATCTGGCCAGATTCGATGAAGCCTCAGCCGGAGCAATCAGATAATACGCAGACAGCCCGTAAGTGACTGCAGGTACGGAAACATGATCAACCTTGGCTCCGCTAGCAGCAAGGACGCCGGCAGCCGCTAGAACTGCTTTCCGCACTTCCGGCGCAGCACCCTCAATCAGCTCAGTCACAATCCCAACCCTTAGACCGTCAATAGGCGCCCCAACCTGACTGGTAAAATCTGGCAGGTCGACTGAAAGGCTTGTGGAGTCTTTATCATCGTGACCTGAAATGACCTTCAACAGCAGTGCGGCATCCGCCACATTGTGAGCGAATGGACCAATCTGATCGAGCGAGGACGCAAACGCCAACAAGCCATAGCGTGACACCATTCCGTAAGTTGGCTTCACTCCAACAATTCCACAGAGGGCTGCAGGTTGGCGTATGGACCCTCCGGTATCAGAACCCAATGCCAATGGAGTGAATCTGGCAGCCACAGAAGCCGCTGATCCGCCGGATGAACCACCTGGAACCCGGGACAGGTCGTAAGGGTTTTTGGTCGTCACGTAGGAAGAGTTTTCAGTAGATGACCCCATAGCGAATTCATCAAGATTGGTTTTACCAATGGCCACTGCTCCAGATTTGTATATTTTCTCAAGGACCGTAGCATCATAGGGCGGCTTCCAGTCTTTTAATATCTGGGAAGCACAGGTAGTAGCGATTCCCCTGGTAGCCAGATTGTCTTTGAGGCCAATCGGGACTCCGGCCAATAAACCTGGGTCCTCACCATTTTTAATTTTCTCATCGACTCTCTTTGCTTGTCTAAGCGCCAGATCCTCAGTGATATGTAGATACGCGTTCAATAACGAGTCATGCTGTTTTATCAGATCGATATGTTCTTGTGCAACTTCAAGCGCCGAGACCTCCCCTGTCCTTACCTTGGAGGCGATCTCAGAGGCCGACATGCCTACAGTTGAAAAGCTCATGGTGCCTCTCCAAGGATACGGGGAACTAAAAACTTACCGTCCTCAGAAGCCGGCGCCTGTGAAAGAACCTCTTCTCTGTCGACTGATGGGGTCACAACGTCAGGACGGAACACGTTTTTGAGTTCAAGAGGATGAGCGGTTGGAGGCAGCTCCTCGGTTTTTAATGCCATAATATCCCTGGCATGGTCGAGGATAGCTCCCAGCTGCTCAGTATAGAGAAGCTCCTCCTCGCTGCTCAGGGACAACCGTGCAAGATTGGCTACGTGAACTACTTCTTTTCTAGAGATGCTCTCAGACATGAGATCCAATCTATATCGTACGGGAAGGCATTTGAACCGTGAGTCGGCAGTTGGAGAGCACACCGGCATAATAATATAGCCATCCGTCGCTAAATTAGATCGCCAAACCCATGACCGCTCCCCAGACTCACCTCCCGTCGCAGAGACTTGTACAAAGCTAATTATTATCAAAGTTGAATAACACGATGGAAGGCGGCACAGTGGAAAAGTTCTTGTTTCTAAGTCCAGAATGGATCGTAAGAGCAAAAGAGATTCGTGAAGCCCACAAAGACACAGATACCATAATCACGGCAACTATCAGAATGAACCAGACAGTTACAAATCTCCCATTTGAAGAAGGAGATCTCAAAACTTATGTTGACACATCCAGTGGAATACTGGAAATCGAACTGGGCGAACTGGAAAATCCAGATGTTACCGTAGTGCTTGACTACGATACAGCCAAGGCAATCTTCGTGGACTTAGATGCTCAAGCCGGTATGCAGGCTTTCATTGCTGGGAAGATTAAAGTCACAGGCGATCTCACCAAATTGATGGCCCTTCAAACATCAATTGTTCCCAACGAAAGAGGGATGGAAATCTCACAAAAGATAAAGGAAATTACCGCATAACGAGCAAACAATTGATTTATTTGAGTTGGGAAGTTAGTCCTTGAAGTGACTGAATTAGATCAAATAGATTTTATTACAGAAAAACCCCTGGCCACTGCAGGCCATAGGTGCTTAGGAGAATTTACTTGAGCGAACCAGGTCGTATCGACGTACACTTTCACATTATTCCACCGTTTTACAAAGAGGCGGTATATGCAGCTGGAGGTGGGCCAGCCGTTGGGCGTTATCCGGAATGGAGTCCGGAATTGGCACTTGAAATTATTGATGAACACGGAATAGAAACAGCAATTACGTCCGTGGCCCAGCCAGGGGTCCAGTTTACGCCACCAAACGAGGCTCGGACCCTGGCCCGCAAATGTAATGAATACGCTGCTGAACAGGTGGCCAAGCATCCCAGCCGCTCTGGAGCTTTCACCCTGGTTCCTATGCACAACATCGAAGATGCGGTCGAAGAAATTAGCTACTGCTACGACACCTTGAAATTCGAAGGGGTCTGTTTGTTTGCAAGTTACGGTGAGAAGTTTCTGGGTGATCCGTCCCTGGATCCGCTGCTAGAACTGTTAAACGAACGCGAAGCAGTCGTCTTTAT
>JAKBSX010000695.1 GCA_021844725.1 Actinomycetes bacterium
TCTCGCGGTGTCTATGGCACGATTTAGTATCGCAGACAGATTGGGAGTTTCATCTACGAATATTCTTATGCATGGGGCGTCGCGCGCGACCTGCTGAAGAGGATATGGTGAGCCCGTTGTCGGTATACGGAAGAACAAAGCTAGAGGGGGGAATCCTACGTCCTTCAATCGGGAGGAATAGTAATTCGGTTAGGATTAGTGTACGAGTTAAGTTACAGCGGTAGAAAAATTACTTTGCCTGAAGCGGTTCGGCGCCACCTAATTAACAAGAACCATTTTGGTGTCGCGATGGATCAACGCCTCTCTCCTACACTTTTGCGTGACGTTCCCTACCTTATCCAGAAGCTTTTGGAGCATCGCGTGCGTGGCCTTTTCCATGCAGGTTCGCCCCGCAGTATTACCCGGTTCGAATTCTGTAGGTTAGCCGCCCAAGCCTACGGTCTCAATCCCAACCTTGTTCTTCCAATTCGCATGGCCGATGATAGGTTTTATGATGGCCGCCCGATAGACACTTCACTTGTTGTTCGAAAAGCAATGAACTTTTGGAGTCTCACTGATGTTTGGGATTATTTGGGAAACTCCGCCTATTGGATATACAGACCACCGAAAGTATCGGGTAATGACCGATGAATGAACGAGACCAGATGAACAATAGTCCGTCAAAGTGGTTAAATCTGAGGTCTTCATCAAAGGACCCAGATAGCTTTAAGATCCTCTTCGACACAACCATGTTTGCTGCCGAAAGACAAGTCACTGCTTGCGCACATGGTGGATGGGTTTTAGACACGCTGAAGGATCCCCACTCCTTAATCACTCCAAACTTCAAGAGGTCTCCATTCATCATTAAGGCATCGTAGGCCCTCCAAAACACGTCGAAACCTTTCACTGTTTGAACCAGACGGCGATCGTATCTGTCATTGACAGCCCCACCCAAAATCGCCGCATCTGGGAGCATACTGAGGTGCTTCCTGACGCTCTCGATCCACGTTGGAGCTGGCACGCAGTCGTCGTTGAATAGAGCGATCGTGTCGTTTCTCGCGGTGTCTATGGCACGATTTAGTATCGCAGACAGATTGGGAGTTTCATCTACGAATATTCTTATGCATGGGGCGTCGCGCGCGACCTGCTGAAGGAAACCACGCGTCTGGTCGGTGGATCCATTATCAACGATAATGATTTCGTCTTCTCCAGCAAGCTGAGGGAGAATCGCACTAATAAGCAATCTTAGGTCATTTAGGCGATTCTTTGTTGGTATCACTATGCTAATCCAGTGCGCAGAGCAGTTAGCCGAGCCCTCCTCATCCCCACACTGCCCCCACTTCACGTGGTTGGTCTTGAATGTTAGGTTTATTGAACTCATAGGCCTACGTTTGAGGGCATGGTCACGTTTGGAGTTTCTTCCACTCTGAAAGCTCTACCCCTAGCACACTTGGATCACAGTCGACGTAGTATTTTGTAAGGCGCTTCAAGCTAGCAATTGCACTTTTCGGTAATCCGGAAGCAAAGAAATCTATTAGTCGTTGGTAAGACCAAGCGAAGACAATAGATGGATCGACATTTAAATTTAACTTCTTCAATGTTTCTAACCCAAAGGAATATGTCCCGATGGTATCTCTGATTCGAACCCTCCTTGAATAGCCGAGTCGCCCGATGGCGGCCTCGTGGTGGACCGTAAGGATTTTACTAGTATAAACTGCTGGTGCCAGCTGAGTAAGGGCTATCCAAAGCCGCCAGTCACACGGCTGCCTTAGTGGAAAACCTCCGGCTCGCTCTAGGAGTTGTTTGCTGATCACAGAGGAAGAGATATCAATTACATTCCGAACCAGGAGCCGGGAAACGAGTTCAGTAGGTTGAAGACAGGTAACTCCACGCCGAAAAGGATAATCGAATGGTAATCGCAACTTGCCATCTCCCGTGAAAACTACGTCTGCATTCCAAGACAGTCCAATGGTGGGAAAGCGACTCCAGAGGGTGATGTGTTCGGACAGATGATGAGGGAGCCACTCATCGTCAGAATCAAGGAAGGCGATAAGTGGACCCTCAGCGGATGAAGCGCCTATTCGTCGCGCGACTGCGTCACCTCCCCTTGGCCCGCGAATAACCCTGATTCTTGGATCCTCTTGAGATAACATCCGCAGCTCCCTGAAAGTGTCTTCTGATGAGTCATCCACGATCACAGCACTCCAGTTTGAGTGCGACTGCTCCTGAACACTCCTCACCGCCCTGGCGACTAACTCTAGTCTTTCCCTCGTTGGTATTACAACTGAAATGTGGTTGGTACGTTCTTCCATGCCAACGTCCTATTCAATCTGGATAAGGATAACGGAATCCTGAATCGACCTCGGATAGAGAGGGAAGCTGCCTGTCTCTTTTTGAAACCGTTATGCCATTCACATTCGGCCAATGAATATCGATAGTGGGGTCGTTCCACTTGATTCCGCCCTCGCATTCGGGCGAATGCTCTTTGGTCAAGTGATATAGGATGATCGAGTCTGCCATTGAAAGAGACCCTAATGCGTACCCCTCAGGTATCCAGAGTGAGGTTGGTTCTTCTTCGGAAAGGACGATAGTACTTGGTCTCCCAAACCAGGGTGAACCACGACGGATGTCGACGG
>JAKBSX010000696.1 GCA_021844725.1 Actinomycetes bacterium
CCATTCAAGGGTTCCTAATTTCAATTTTCGGCCTACTATCTGCCCTGGCGGGAGGGTGGGGAGTAGTTGGTCTGCTCAGATCGAGAGCTTCCCTAATGACACCGCCGAAATTGAAATTAGGAACCCTTGAATGGATACGGCAATCGATACAAAAAACTAAGTGGAACGATCTCCTGCCCCTTTGGCATCGAATAACGCTGGTAGGTGCGGTAATCATTCTTCTGCTGGCGCTCACTTTAGCCATTGTTTTGTCGACTGTATTAGTTTCCAATATTACGAAATGGCCAATGTTAATTCGATCCTTATCTTCTACAGTCGTGGCAATTGTTATAGCAATAGTCGGCCTGTTAATTGCTGCAAACGAAATTCATGGCAGCGCAAAAGTTTCAATTGGTAATCTCACAGAAGAGGTGCTTCTAGCCCTTTTTGCTCTTGGGCTCGTGTTAGTTCTCGGGATGCTGGGAATAGGCGAGAAGTCAGACATAAGGGATGCTTCAGAAAATAAGGGGGCATCCCGATTAAGGACCGCGAATTGGGATGACATTGCTGGCTATGCCGATGTCAAAGCCGAAATTATGGAAGCAGTAGAGCCTTATACAGATGCTGCGCTTCGGCTAGAATTTGTCAACCTAGGAGTTCCGGTGGTACGCGGGATACTTCTTTACGGTCCTCCCGGAACTGGCAAGACCTTGTTTGCTCGAGCCGTAGCAAGTGAAGCCGCTCTGCATTTCATTCCGGTGTCTGGCCCACAGTTCGTCAGCAAATGGGTTGGCGATTCGGAGCGGGCGTTACGGGAGATCTTCGAAGAAGCTCGGAATCATTCTCCTTCCATGATCTTCTTTGATGAAATTGAATCCATTTTGCCGCCTCGAGAGCAGGCGGACGGATCTGCCGGTCGTGTCGACCAGAAAGTAGTCGCTACCTTCCTCTCAGAAATGGATGGGTTTGCTGAACGTGGCGACGTATTGGTAATGGCCGCAACCAACTTTCCAGATCAGATAGATTCTGCTGCCCTACGGCCAGGGCGATTCGACAAGGTTATATATATCCCCACACCCGACTTGGCAACGAGGACGGCCATATTTACTCGTTACCTTCGTTCCAGGCCCGGTTCTGAACATTTAGAGTTCGATAAGCTCGCATCGGCCACTGAACGTTTCACGCCTGCGGACATCGAAGGTGTGGTAATTACTGCATATCGATCGGCAGCACAAAAGAGGAGCATCGTTACACAGGAAACTCTTATCGACCTGATCAAAAAGACTAAGCCAACCGTGAACTTCCAGATGCTTGAAAGATACTCTAAATTAGCCGACCAGTATGGAAGGCGGGAAGGAGCTAATACTCAAGCCGAGGTTATTCAGCGAACAAAGCTAACTTGGCAGTCGGTGGGTGGTATGGATAGAGTCAAGGAAGCTCTGCAGCAGTCAATTGAATTGCCGCTAACACAGCCGGAGCTCTACAGCACTTGGAACATAAGGCCCCATAAAGGAATCCTATTGTTTGGTCCACCGGGGTGCGGGAAAACTTTGTTTGCCAAAGTCGTAGCGGATACAGCGACCGCCAAGTTTTACACCGTAAACGGATCGGAATTATCTTCGGGAATATCTGGCAGTGCTGAGGCAAACCTACGCTCTTTATTTAACCTTGCTGAGGAGAATGCTCCAGCCGTAATTTTCTTTGATGAAATCGACGCGATAGCTGGCTCTCGCGACGCACTTCTACCTTCCTTTGCCCAAACTGTGGTCAACCAGCTTCTGACTTTGATGGATGGCAAAAAAGAGCTAAAAGGAGTTGTGGTTGTGGCGGCAACCAATCGTCCTCAGTCCATTGACCCGGCTCTCTTGCGACCTGGTAGGTTCGATAAACTAATTTACGTACCGCTCCCAGATTTAGCTTCTCGGGAGCAGCAGTGGCGAATCCATATGCAGAATCTTCCTGGCAGCAATAGCATCGACTATGGCTCGCTTGCGCTCGCATCAGAAGGATACTCTGGCGCAGAGATTGCTCACATAGTTAATACCGTTTCACTAGCCAGGGTGTCACAAAATGCAAATGGTCTTCTTCCTGGCGAAATAACTCAGGAGGAAATTCTCGAAACCATCAAAAATACTCGACCTTCGATCTCGAGTGAAACCATTGCTGAATACGAAATGATCGCCTCTTCTCTCAGTCGATAGAGATTGCTTTTCCTCTACTTTGCGTGCTGGAACCCGTCCTCCACGACCGAAGGACTGCTGGAGGCCATTAAGACGGTCGCAAAGATAGCCAAGGAATCCAACATTCGGTATCGGTTGGCCTATCAGCTGCCTTCGGTGGTTCCTGTGAAGGTGAGGTCTCCTGGCTTCGAGTCAGGTGGATTCTGGATCGCACAATGGAGTAGCAGCTTGATGAAGTGGGCCTTGCCAGACACTATTGCATCCTGACCTCCATATCAGGTCTAGTGGATTGTCAGGGCTGCCAGAAGATCATAGGGGAAATGGAGCTTATGACCACCTCCAGATGGCTCGAAAACAAACTCGGTCGGACCCTACCTTCGATGGTCTTTAGGGCTGGGGTCTTCCCGCCAATCGACTAGTGGTAGGTATAACGGTCGATGGA
>JAKBSX010000697.1 GCA_021844725.1 Actinomycetes bacterium
CAAAGCCGAAGGGTACGTGACCACGGTGATAGGGGACGGTAGTCACGCACGGGACTTTTTGCCCCTGATCGAAGAAGAGCTTGATCTGATCCTTTTGGACCTATCTTTGCCATCGGTCAACGGGTTGGAACTTCTCCGCTTCTGGCGGGATAAGGGCGTCGCCACGCCGGTGATCATCCTAACCGCGAGGGATGAGGTCAGTGACAAGGTAAAAGGTCTAGACGCAGGGGCGACGGATTACGTGACTAAACCCTTCCACTTTGCCGAGCTACTTGCGCGCATCAGGGCGGCTCTCAGAACCTCTGAGCAGTCGGCAAGCACGACGCTCGTAGCTGGAGATCTCAGCCTTGACCTGATAACTAAAGTGGCTTGGCGTGCTGGGAGGCGTATCGATCTATCTCCTCGTGAGTGGGCGCTTTTGGAGTTATTCCTCCGGAATCCTTACCAGGTACTTTCGAGGACGCAGATACTGAGCCATGTATGGGAATACAGCTTTGACCCAGGATCCAATGTAGTTGACGTATACGTTGGATATTTGCGAAAGAAGATCAATTTTCCAGGGCTTACGCCACTTCTGCAAACAATCAGAGGGGCTGGTTATCGGTTGAGTCCTCCGACGTAAATTGTGTAGCGTCGAATTCAATGTTGACCGGGGACAATGGGGTCTGTTTTGGCGGCATCTATTGCATCTTCTACCTGGCTAATCCGCTTTCTGTCGAATTCCTCGGCTTGTGCTTCATCGTCCTTCATCAGTTCGTCTATGTTGGTGTCGGCGAATCCAATGACGCCCATTTTCTCAAATGATTCTTTGATCGTTGGTCCCCAGAGACCAATATCCTTCAGGATAGGTACGATCCGCATGAATAAAAATGACCTGAATTGGACCTGTCCTGGCGACTCCTTCATCCATTTGACACATTCAGCTACGTCGTAGCCGAGGGTATCCCAAACTTCTTCAGATAGAAATCGATCTCGCATGCTAAGGCAAGCTTCGGCAGCAAATTCCTCTCGTTCCTGCCTCTCTTTAGAGCTCAGTTGTGGGTAGAAGTCCTTCAGTGCGTTTCTGCCAAATGCCACATGGCGCGCTTCGTCCTGCATTACATAAGCGGTAATGGTGCGACCTAGCTCATTTGTCGTGAAGTTTCGAATCAAACCAAATGCAGCTAAGGCTAAACCTTCGATAAGAACCTGCATTCCTAGGTATGTCATGTCCCACCTGGAGTCCGTGAGTACATCTTCGAGGAGAGATTTCAGGTTGGGATTAATTGGATAAGCGAGCCCGAGTTTGTCCAGATAGGTTGAGTAGACCTCCATATGTCTAGCCTCATCGAAGACTTGGGTGGCTGCGTAGTATTTGGCGTCCAGTTCCGGGACAGTTTGAACAATTTTGGAAGCACAGATTAACGCACCTTGCTCGCCATGGAGAAATTGCGAAAATTGCCAGGCGACGATGTGTCGTCGTAGTTCGACCTTGTCGTTTTGGGATAAGCTAGACCAGATTGGAGATCCGAAGAGGGGTATCATCTCATCGGAGCTCCCAAGTGGGTTGTCATGGTCGATTTCAAGGTCCCAATCGATTCTGACCTTTGAATCCCACTGTCGCCTTTTACCCTTATCGTAGAGGTTGAGCAGCTTTTCCCTTGACGAGTCATATTCCCAGCTAAACTGGACTGCACCGGAGCCATCTTGTAGCTTCCAACCGGTTTTATCTACGGGCACTACAAACGACTTCTTCCCCATTTGGACCCCCTGTCGTCTTTGGCATGAAGCTGCTTGACCACCAAGGATAACCCAGGTTTTGGAGATATGGTTGGCGGGAGATTAGCTTGGCTTGGAAAGGGTGTCGATGCCCGGATGGATATTGCGACCCTCCAGGGTACTTTGCGCCAGAAGCATTGCTAAGAGTACACCAAATATTCCGTATGGCATGAGCGTTTGAATGGGCTTAACTATTAGAACGTCGAGGCCGGAGCCTATTGGCCCATTCTTTGCCGAGCCAATCAGCACCACGTCACCCGAGGAATCGATAAGGTGAAGTCCGGTTGGGCCATCGACTTTCATTGCCATTCTCGATCGGCCGTCTGCGGTCTGGATTCTGGCGAAAACCGGTGCGTGTTTGGAAGAAGGCAGGTTGAATACCATGGTCGTGGATGGTTGCAGGGCACGGTTGAGAAGAGCCGTTGAAACCTTGCCTTCTAATTGGTGGGAGATCAAGTAGAACTGCGAGGTGTGAGTGGAAGCGTGCCTAATCTGCCAGACGTCGTCGAGCGGCACGGCTATGGCAACTTCTGTCTCTCCGGCTAACCAGTGGAAGCCATCTTTATCCCCGATTAACTGATAGCTCCCAGATCCATCGGGCGAAAGCCCGCAAAATGGACAAGTCTGAGAGGTGTTGGGAAGGGGTAGACCACAAGCCGAGCAAGATTCCACCTTATATTTTTCGGTCTTTTCGGTCTTTTCCTTTAGCCCTCGAGGTTGATAAAGTCGATCAATGATCTAAGTCCAGCGTATGACCTACGGTTGAATTTAAAGTGGAGTCGATACAGTTCGACATGGTCTTCGTCGGAAATCTCCACATGATGGGGATGTGTAGCT
>JAKBSX010000698.1 GCA_021844725.1 Actinomycetes bacterium
CATTGCCCGTGGACAAGAGGTACAAGCCAAAAAGGGCGTCCTCTTTAGGAAGAAATATTTCACTGGATCATATTCTTCTTGTGCCGTTCGCGGAACAAAATAATGACTGCTACCTTCAGCCTGTTCCAATAGGATTATCCTCAACTTTGGCACCAGAACAGCATATTGAATTAGTAAATGTGAGTGAAATTGAGATTTCATATGAAGTTGATATACAAGCAATGGACTACAGTCTTTTAAGCATGTCCCATGGACAAAATATTTCTACTATTGATAATCCGAAGGGAGTAATTAAGGGCCTCAGCTCGCTAAAGATTAAGTGGCGATTTTACCCTCTTGAGGCAGTTCTCTATGATTTTCCTCTCATAATACGATATCTCCCTCAATGCAACTTAAAAATTCAAGAGAAGCAACAAGAACAGCATCCTATCGGTCATATCTCCAGAAGGAGATCATTTATGGGCTCCATTACTACAGCGAGCAACATCAACACTCCAGTTCTCTCAACGCAAACTTTTGCTACAATGGGCTGCGCGACGATAAAGCTCAATATGAAGTGCTTAGGTTATGATCCTAGAATAGATTTCCGCCCGAAAAATCTTCCATTTAACATGGATTATGTGGGTGGGTTACCTCCCAGTATTCCATTGATAAATATGTCTTCGCTCGATCAGCCAGCTCAAGTGTCTGCAGATTTCATTGACTTCGGCCTGATTCCGATTGGGTCGTATTCACATTCTTTGTTTGTTCTACGGAATCGAATCTCTTCTTATGTCCAATTTAAAATTGTTGAACCTGAGGACAGATCTACCTTCGATATGTTCACTTTCTCACCTGCAGAAGGTATCTTGCCTCCAAACTCTCCTATGCTCATCAACTTTCGATGTAATAGCTCAGATACTCCCAGATTATTTTTCGATCGCATTAAAATTTCTATTTGTGAAATATTAGGGGATGATGTACTAAGTGTATCAAGTACGCTATTCTCCCGAATGAGCGATCGAATGAAGGCGGGAAAGGTATCAATCATACGGAATTTCCTCTCAAATATGTTTATTTTTGTAGACTAACTTTTCCCAAAAGCACGAGTCTGTAGTGGTTAAGTCAACTGCCTCTAGAAGAATTCAAGTTAGTTCTACAACAGTCCCAGCGGGTAAGAGTGCTATGCTCCCTCTCCCTCATTCCGCATCCTATGAACGATTTAAAAAGCTACACGATGATAATGCCTCAAGAGGCAGTGGTTCTCCCAGGTCAGTTCATGTCAAATCTCCATCTTCAATAAGCTCCGAGTCGAGAAGCACGCGTTTTCAAGATAGTGTAGATTCGCGGCATTTCGCTTTAAATGATGACAAACTTAACTCGGCCAACTTCATAAGCTCGCCTATTTCCGACAAAAGTTCCCCAAGTCCAGTCAAGGGAGTATTTAGTATTCATTCTTCAAGAGATGCATCAAAAACTAGAGGAGCCCTTAAGAGGACAGGGACTGCAGAGTTTGGGCCCACCTCATATATTTACATCAGAGTGAGGGGGGAGACGAACTACTGGGATGTTGTTGCTCCAATGGTAGCAAGGGCAAAGTCAAAGGAGTTCCTTAAAGAGTTTCTTGTGACGCCGCAGGTCTCAGCGCGGTCAGCACGATTCTCAAGTCCTTCATCCCCTCAGGATCTTCTTCGTCCGGTGTCAGATGCTGTAGTTGCCGAGCGTATCCGTGCTGCAAATAAAGAATTTGAGGTTCGTGATGTTTCTGAATTCGTTATGGCAGATATATTTCATTCGTTGATGAACCCCTGGGATACGGGCTTACAACTAATTGATGCAGTTATGACAGAGGCCTCGGGCCTTCGTATCTCTGATGGTTTGGTCTCCGGGAATCCCTTGTATGGAGTTTACTTTTCTGAGCTCCTCGAAACGAGGTTATCTGACAAATTCGTCATTGAACTCCATTATGCATTGGGAAATGTTCCCCCTGAAGACTACGAGCAACCTGCAGAATATGTGAGTACCGTGAGGAAGAAGAAAATACCGATTCACTGGAAATACAACGAAAGGACTATTCTCGCCCAAAAAAGAAATTATTATCTAGAACGTGAAGCTTTCTTCAAAGCGATTCAAATCATTGGGATCTCCTGTAAAGGAAGTCTTTATAAAGAATTTGATAAGATGTAAGTTCTTTACGTGAATCGCTCTTGGATGTTCTCATCTTTGTGTTCTAGAATAGCGACTCTTCCTAATGATGCAAGAGTTCATTTACCAACACTTGTGAATTCGATACCCCAGCAAAACAAGAGACACTTCGCTAAATTGGTTGATGCTGCACGTCGAAAGCGAAAGGCTAATAATATTTTTCGATCTGATTCGGATTATGATGCCTCGATTGTGGTACCAGAGGTAGATGTAGACTTCGGAATAAAAACTGATGCATCTTCGCATGTGATTGAGCAAAGCAGAGAGTCGTCGGCAGCAACTGTCATCCAGAGCTCATTTCGAGTGGACAGAGCCAGAACTGGAGCTTCACATATGCAAGAAACATTTATCGAACGTGAGGCGCAGCTGGCACTCGCCAATCGCGAAGTGTCTCTTGTTTTGCTGGGGT
>JAKBSX010000699.1 GCA_021844725.1 Actinomycetes bacterium
AATGTAGCCCTGGGTCGTCCCTTGGCATCAATTACTGATGCCAATGAGTCAACCCACTCTTCGGTTTCCTGGGGGTCAGTATCTGGCAATTGATGAGAAAATCCGTCGAATATCACTTTCCTCTACACTTCCACTTCTAGATGTCTAAATTTTCTTGCATAACCAAGGTGCTAAACCTTGTCTGATGCATCCAATAGATACTTTAGGCACACTTTGCCCGTATGTTAAATCAGTTGACTGGATTGGTACCTATATCTTAACACTTCCCGTTTTTGGGCACAATCTGGGCAGTAGTTTTGGCCAAAAGTGAAATTAGATGCAGAGTGTTCTTTTAGACCTGGCAGAGTATAGGTAATGACTTTAGTTATATATACAGATGGGGCATGTTTCGGTAATCCCGGACCGGGAGGCTGGGCCTGGGTTCGGGAAGACGGTGTTTGGGGAAGTGGATACGAAATACACACCACCAACCAAAGAATGGAAACTATGGCCGTGTTGCAGGCACTTCAGCAGCACCCAGGGGAAGTGGAAATCTATTCTGATTCTGCATATGTGGTGAACTGTTTCCTCAATAGCTGGTGGAAAGGGTGGGAAGCCAAAGGTTGGAAGAATGCTAAAGGAGCGGCGGTTGCAAATCAGGACATCTGGAGGCCATTAATTGCACTGTATAAAGCACGCGGAGGGGTGACTTTCAAAAAGGTGAAAGGTCATTCGGGTGTACCGCTTAACGAACGAGCGGATCAGCTGGCCAACGAGCAGGCTGCAATTGCCTCGAAGATGGTTGATCCCGGAAAGGGTCAATCGACGCTGTTTTAATATTTGGTCAGTTTGGACTGTACCTTTGTTTGATCCATGGCTGAGATTGCAGCAGAAGTACCCACTTAGAGCATCTGGATGCTCTAGTTTGGTGCCATGGAGATTAAAAGTATTTCTGCCTTTATTACAGGTGGAGCCTCTGGTCTAGGAGCCGCCACAGCACGGTTTTTATTATCCAAAGGTGCACACGTCACAGTTATGGATGCTAATTCCGAAAGACTTGCAGCGGTTTTGGCAGAATTCGGAGAACGGGCTAATGGATTTGCGGGAGACGTCACAAATCCGAGCGACGTCAATTCAGCTCTGGAAGCAGCAACGACATGGCCTCTACCGCTTAGGGTGGCAATCAACTGCGCAGGCATCGGTCACGCTGAGCGTATCCTGCAGAAGGATGGCTCGCCTCATAGTCTTGAATCTTTTGAGCGGGTTATTCGGGTAAATCTGATTGGGACATTCAACGTTCTGCGGCTTTCCTCTGGCGTGATCTCAAAGATGCCAGTCCTTGAGAGTGGTGAGCGGGGAGTGATTATTAACACAGCTTCAATTGCGGCCTTTGATGGACAGATCGGACAGGCTGCCTACGCCTCGTCGAAAGGAGCATTAGCATCACTGACACTTCCAGCAGCTCGGGACTTAGCTGGTGTAGGAATCCGTGTTGCATGTATAGCACCAGGTATCATCGACACTCCGTTATTGGGACAATTGCCTGACGAAGTAAGGGACAGACTTGCCCGAGAGGTTCCATTTCCTAAAAGATTGGGATTGCCGGAGGATTACGCGGTGATAGCCGAAATGATAATCAAGAGCGGTTATATCAACGGTGAAGTGATTCGAGTTGATGGTGGCCTCAGGATGCCCCCTAAGTAGGACTGGGTCATTACTACTGAATTAAAGTTTCGACATGTCTATGCTAAGAGAATGAAATACGTTGAAGTCGCGGGTGTCAAGGTTTCGGCTATCGGGTTGGGTACCTGGCAATTTGGTTCAGCAGAATGGGGATACGGACCAGAATACTCCGAATCCACTGCGCACATCCTTGTCAGAAGGGCACTCGAGCTCGGAGTGAATCTTATTGACACCGCGGAATTTTACGGTTTTGGAAAATCTGAGAACGTGGTCGGCAACGCAATAGAAGGTCTGCGTGATCAAGTTTTTGTAGCTACAAAACTGTTTCCGATACTTCCCTTACGTTCGGTGGTCGTCTCTAGAGCCAAAGCCAGTGCCAGGAGACTTAAAATCGACGAAATTGATCTTTACCAGCTCCATTGGCCGAATCCACTGGTGCCGATGACGGAGACGGTAAAAGGACTCAAGGATCTGACCGCCCAGGGACTGGTTCGCCAGATAGGCGTTTCAAACTATTCGCTTAGCCAGTGGCGTGCCGCAGAAGAGGCATTGGGTGCCCCGATAATCTCTAATCAGGTGCATTTTTCGCTGCTGACCCGTGGACCGGAGAAGGAGTTACTCCCTTATGCCCAGGCGAACGACAGGTTGATAATAGCTTATTCTCCGTTGGAACAGGGTGTTCTAAGCGGGAAGTACAACGCAAATAACCGCCCTGGGAAAATGCGGGCATTGAGAAAGTATTTTTTGCCAACAAATCTGAATAGACTGCGCCCTTTATTGGAAGAGTTGAAAAGGGTTGCAGATTCCCATCAAGCCTCAGTGGCCCAGATTTCTCTGGCTTGGCTGATATCGAAGCCCAACGTTGTGGCAATACCCGGAGCGGCCACGGTTGCACAGCTTGAATCGAATGTTGCAGCTGCAGATA
>JAKBSX010000031.1 GCA_021844725.1 Actinomycetes bacterium
TCGGTCATTGGCCAGCTCCCTAAGTATTGCGAATGCAATGTCGGAATTACCTCCCAGTACTACAACGTTTTGAGGTTTTCTGAATGAGTCATTCAATGTATTCGGTTTCCTTAGTCGTATTGTCTAAATCCCAAGCCGTCTGGTCAGGTCGGATGAAAGGATTCTGGTTGGATCTACACTACTAACAATATTTTTGAATTCGCTAAGATTCGGATACATTTGTTCCAAAACTCCCCGGCGAACTCTGGCATCTTTTGCAAGATAGACTCTCCCGTTTGCTTCAAGCACCATCTGGTCCAGTTGGTCTAATAGACGTGGCAATCGTGCTGAGCCTACAGGTAGGTCGAGTGCCAATGTCCATCCTTCGATTGGAAATGAGAGCAGCCCTCCACTTGGCTTGCCAAATCTTTTTAGTACGCTCAAAAATGAGCCGGCTCTATGTTTTGTGAGCAGCTCAAGCGATCGTCTGACGACTTCTACTTCTGGAAAAGGGACTACATACTGGTACTGGATAAAGCCCCGAGGCCCATAGATCCGATTCCAATTATTTACTGAGTCGAGAGGATGGAAAAATGCTGAGCTATGTTGTATAGCCCCCGTCTCAGCATTTGGCGCCTTGCGGTACCATATCTCATTGAATGCCTTCACAGTGAAGACATTCAGCAGCCCTGATGGAAATATATCAGGAGCGGAAATTAGGGCTTTGGGTTTGAACGCAAGCGGTGCCTTTCTGAGAGGTGCATCCAGCTCACTAAGCAGTGCGTGATCTCCTCTGGTAAGGACGGATCTTCCCAAAGAAGCACCCTGGGACAGTGAATCGATCCAAGCCACTGAGTATCTGTAGTTGTGGTCCTGCTCTTCCATCATCGAGAGTGTCTGGTCTAGATCTTTTGTCTTATGGGTATCAACTTTGATATAGCTGGTTTCGATTCTGATTAGTTTTATAGTAGCGTTTAGGATCACGCCAGTAAGACCCATCCCACCGCATGTTGCGTTGAATAATTGGGGATGCTCCTCCTTTGTGACGGTTACGACACCGGTCGGTGTGGCCAAATCGAATGCCATTACATATTGCGCAAAGGATCCATCCTTATGATGATTCTTGCCATGCACATCACAGGCTATAGCACCTCCAATTGTCACTTGACGGGTACCGGGAGTCACTGGTACGAAGAATCCATATTCAGAGAATTCCTTCATAATTTGATCCAAAGAGACACCAGCTTGGGCTGTTAAGATTCCCTTGGCTGGATCAAAATGTATAACTTGATTCCAAATTGTTGTGTCGATAAAAGATCCACCTGAGAGTTGTGCCGCATCATTGTAGCTGCGCCCTAGTCCTCTGGCTATAACTCCTGAACTCGATAAAGCCTTTAGCATTGCAGGCCAATCTGAATTAACTGGCAGTTCCAGTTTTGAACTCATCACTGGGTTTGTTCTTCCCCAGCCCGTAAGAATCTTGGTGTTTTCTATGGTCAAGTCTCGTCCTCTGCTCGTAGGTATTCAATTCTCTGACTGTGGTAATCCCTTTCCTACCTGCTTACGTAGATTCCAATTATTAACACGATAATCCAAATCAGACCGATGGATTGAAGCGACCGGTCCTCAAACAGCATTTCTTCCGGTGCGCCCCCGTGGCCTTGTTCCACCAGGAGAGAGTAACGAAGAATTGCAGCAACGAAGAATAAGATCGAACTTTCAATCCATATTGCGCCTTTTGGTGAGGATGCACCTTTTTCGAAAGCCCATAAGCAGTAGGCAGTCATGGCTACCCCGGATGAGATAGTCCTGACATAATTTAGGAAACCTTCGGGGTATTTGGCAAGTGACGCTCTGTGTGTAAAGGCTTCATCCCCTAACAATTGAACTTCGGCCATTCGTTTGCATACCACTACAAAAAGGGATCCGAAGGAAGCGACGATTAAAAACCAATTCGAAAGGAATACATGATCTGCGACACCACCAGCAATTGAACGAAGCAGAAACCCCAATGATACAGAGAGAATATCTACTATAGGTTCGTGCTTGAGCAATATGGAATAGGCAATATTTATTAACACATAAATAGTTATCACCATTCCCAGGTCATTGCCGGAATAAATATAGGCGACGGAAACGCCAGCGATTATCAGAACTGCGCTGATTACATATGCAAGCTGTCTGGACAGTTCTCCCGCAGCAATTGGCCTAGATGACTTCTTCGGGTGCATTCTGTCAAGTTCTATGTCGAACGAGTCATTGAGCATATAGATTCCGGACGCGGCAAGAGTGAAGGAAACAATTGCGACTATAGAAGGGATGATGATTCGGGGGCTGGTTATTGAACCAGCCGCAATCGGAGCAGCCAGCACTAATAGGTTCTTAGTCCATTGTTTTGGGCGTGAAGAAATTAAAATAGCTTTGCCAAGGCCTCTTTTGGGTTTTATGGGAGCCATTGATGATTCCAATTCAGCCATGAGCTAACCGTTTTCCTTACTGGAGTTGCACTCGCGCGCATTGTTGTTGTGCCAATGAAGCGTCTAAATCACTCTAGCGACAGTTTGCCAGCAGCCTATTGTTTGTCCGGAGCTCCGTAGTGATCCGGGCCTGAACAAAAGCGATAATATTCAATCCCCTCAATTACCCCGTATGCGTATTGGCTTTGTGCAAAGTAGATTTGGTGATGGCCCCTAAGGCGTTCCAGCTCCGGACTATAGTTTCCAACCACTATCCCCAGGGTTCTACCTTCGAGCATCTCTTCATCATTTCCCGAGTCGCCTGCTACAAGCATCTGCTCCAAAGGTATTCCCCACTTATACGACAGGTACCTCAGCGCTCTACCTTTTGAGGCTCTCAGTGGAAGGATGTCGACAAACTTCCCATGGGAATATATTAGATTGGTTCTCAACCCAGCTTCCGCGAGGACTTTAGAGATTTCCTCCGGAGTGGGCGGATTCTCCTTCGGTAGTGTATAAGAAATCTTGAATTCTCGCTGGTTGGATCGGGGCTGCAATTTCATACCCTCAATCTTCTTGAGTTCGTTTACTACGGCTTCGCGCCGCCAGTAGTAACTAATGTGGGTTGCCCAGCCTATATCTGGGAGAATCTTTGGCCCATAGTGTATTTCGCTTCCTACGGAGCTAATTATCACTTCCGGTGTCGGCACCTTTTTGGTCTTGAGTATTTCAAGAGCACTTTGTAAAGGGCGCCCGGTTGCCACCGCAAAAATGGTCTCCTTTTGGTGTATTTTCACCCATTCGACTAATTTCCTAGTCGCTTTGTCATCGCCTACTAAAACATTATCGATATCGAGCACCAGCATTCTGTGTGCGTGGATAAGCGGTGGTTTGTGCAGCAGCTCGATCCGTTTTCGCATCGACTTCCTATTGGAATGCACCACGTGGCGTAGTTCTTTCAGGTATTTAGTAACATGTGCATCCCATGCGTAATGGTTTTTAACGCCGCTCAGGCCATTTCTTGCCCACTGTCTCCATTTTGGTCCCGCGCTAATCACTGCGTATAGAGTTTCTCCAAGTGCTTCGGTGTCAAGAGTTTCCACAAGGAGTCCGTTTCGACAGTGCCTAATTATGTCAATCGGACCACCATCATTCGGTCCGACGATGGGTAGTCCACTGGCAGAAGCTTCTAACAGTGTCAGCCCAAACGCTTCTGTAATGGCAGAGTTTACGAACACCCCTCTTCGTTTAGCGGCAAGCCTGAACAATTCCGGGACATCGTCGGGCTGATGGTGTTTGGGCATTGAGACCTTGCCGTTCAGGGAGAACTTGTCGATCTCCAGCAGCATATTGGTAAGAATTTGTGAAGCACTTTCGTCCAGGTCTCTGATGTCGTCTCGATTACCGGCAACGATCACCAGGTTGGCCGCATCCTGGAGTTTGGGTGACTGCCCGTAAGCCCTGATTAGACCGTCGAGATTTTTACGCCTGTCAGCCCTGGCTATAGTAAAAATCATCGGTTTATTTGGCTTTGTTAGAAATCTGTTGACTTCGTGCTGAATAGATTTCGGAGGTTGCCATTCCCGGTTGGGAGGATGAAATCTGGAAAGATCCAGTCCCGGGGGGATTACCTTTATTCGATTTGGTTGGGCTCTCTCGTACAGTCCGTATTGTTGATCGACTTCCTGTCTGGTGCTGGCAATTACCAGCGAAGCATGCTCCAGTATTTGTTCCTCTGCTTCAATTCGTCTTGAAATCCGGAAACGTCTTTCGATCTGAGTTTTTGACATCCCGCTTTCTGTCAGATAATGCTGCTTGACCCTTCCCAAAGAGTGTCCCGTGTGCACCTGAGGTATGTTCAGCATGCTTGAAAGCTGGTATCCAATATATCCGGCGTCAGCATAGTGAGAATGTATCACGTCAGGTAGACGGTCTTGAGCTTTGAAGTACTGGAGAGTTCTGTCGACAAATTCATCCAAATATGGCCATAAGGATTCTTTTTTAATGTATTTTTTTGGGCCGCATCTGAGTCGGACAATTTTGGAATTTTCGGATAGAATTTCGGTGTCCGAGGCGTATTCAGGTGCTACTTCTGGGCTTTCAATTTTACGGGTGAGAAGGTCCACCTTCTCAACGCCAGCATTATTCGACAGAGCCCTTACCAGGTCTAGTACATACCCTATTTGACCACCGGTGTCCGGATCACGCCCAAGTTCGGGTTCGTAGCCCCGGATGAGTCCGTGGACACTAATCATGCACAGATAGAGGCCTTTTTCTTCGATAAGAGCTTCTCCTTGGTAAGCGGGATCAGCTGCATCCCATACGGGTTTATTTTGAGAAGTTGTCCATTTTTAGTGTACCAAGGGGTCTGGATTAATGGTTAGTAAAATTGACATAAACGAGGTTGTCCAGCCAGTTGTCATCAATTTAAGTAGCTTGATAACGATGGTACGGCGGAGAAATAATTGAATTTGCGGACTGGTTATTTCCATGAAATCCCGAATTCAGGGAGCCAAGACAACTGACTATTGTCCACCTTTGCTAATTATGTAATAACAGGGTTAGGCTCGGAAACTAAGATAGAGCCATAAACACTGGTCCAGGAAAAAAATAGTAGATGCACGGGTTGCTTGTTTTTGGAAAATCCTCTTGAAATGGAGGTGAGTATGTCGGATCTGGCCAAGCCTTGGGGATCGAGTAAAGCAATCCTTCATGCTGACCTGGATTGTTATTTTGCGGCAGTGGAAATCTTGGATAACCCCTCACTGGTTGGTAAGCCGGTTATTGTGGGGGGTAGTGGACCTCGGGGAGTTGTAGCCGCCGCTAATTACCAGGCGAGAGCTTACGGGGTGCATTCAGCCATGCCGATGGCAATAGCCCGGCGTATTTGTCCGAATGCAGTGATAGTCGACGGCAGGCACTCCCGTTATATGGAGTTCTCCAATCAGTTCCAGGAGATACTTGGAACTTTTACTGATGAGATCGAGCCGATAGGTCTTGACGAAGCATTCCTGGATGTCAGCGGTGCTTCGATGTTATTTGGCCACCCGATAAAGATTGCAGAACAGATCCGGCGAAATGTATTTGAGGACCTTTCACTTTCTGTATGCATTGGAGTGGGCACAACCAAGCAGATTGCCAAGCTGGCATCGAAGCGTGCTAAGCCATCAGTTAGTAATGGGAAAGTGATTCAGGGACCGGGGATATATGTGGTGTGGCCTGGAGAGGAAAGAGGTTTTTTGGAACCCCTCTCGGTTGGGGAGCTTTGGGGGGTTGGAGTCAAGACCCTTGAAAAACTTAATGGAATCGGTATAAAAACAGTATCGGACCTAAGAGAGGTGCCACAGAAATCACTGGTTAAGCTTTTGGGTAAATCAGGACAGAATCTGCACCTTCTGGCGATGGGTCTTGATGGTGACAAAGTTACCCAAAGCCGTGCACGAAAATCGATCGGCAGGGAAAAGACATTTTCAACCGATTTGTTCAGTCAGGATAGTATCAGCGGAGAACTAGTCAGGATATGTGATTCTGTGGCCGGAAGCCTCAACCGTAAGGGGATTGGCGCTCGAACTGTAACAGTTAAGGTGCGCTTCGGAAATTTCCAAACTTTTACCCGCTCGGTTACTTTGGCGCAACCGACTAATTCCCAGGCGGAAATCATTAAGCATGTGCGGGCACTGGCCAGTCAAATCTCTTTCGATCAGGGAGTTAGACTTCTTGGTGTTTCACTTTCGAATCTGAGTGAATTCAAAACTGTGCAGTTGACACTGGATGAACTGGAAAACGACACTAAACAGCTCTCATTAACTGAGGCCATAACCAAGATTAGAGAACGTTTCGGCAACGATTCTCTGGCTCCAGCTTCGCTGCTGAAGTCTGGAAAGTTGGATGTGATTCGGGATCATGAACAACAGTGGGGGCCGGACAGGTCAGGACAGGATTTATAGATGGAATTTTTAAGAGATTAGCCCCGGCAGTTTGTAATTCTGGTCTCCGACCTTGGAAGCCGTCGTGATTCGTTCGATTTACTTCGGATATTTTTTATTTTCCTTGTGAGGTTATTATTTCGATTGAGCTTTCGAAAAGCTGCTTGACCGAGTCTGATGTAATCGAGCAAACTCTACCAAGTACAAGCTTTGGTGAGATGCTCGAAATTGAGACTTCGATTGAACTTCCAGCATCTCTAACTGATTTGGCTTGATTACGTAGGATTTCCTCTACTTTGGAGGCTCGATAACCACCGATATATAGCGTTCCAGTGCACAGGGCGTTGGAAAAAACATGTTGCCAGGATTGTGCGGCAGTGTAAATTGGATTTGGCTCAACCACAATTGAATCAGCATAAAGCAACTTGTTTTCGACGAATATTCGAAATTGCGTATTTAGACGGTTGTAAACTAGAGTGTCGTCGATTTGGGGGAATGGCTGGCCGATTATGTCAGTAAAAATCAGTCTCGCGTCTTTTGCGAGATGTAAGTCGGTGGAAAACTCCAGGGAACTATTTGGAAGCATTATGATGGGCTCGCAAATGTAGATCAGTGACGAATTATCCATTGCCACTATTTTCAAATCGACTTTCGCTGATTTGCCATCGCGCGTAGGCATTACTTTGGTGGCAGATTGGGCGTGTAGAACTATACTGCGTGAGTCGCTAAGGGTAACGTGAATTCGATGTTCTTCGGAGGGGAAAATTCCTGGCCCGATCTCTACCAAATAGTACTTGACATGGTTAAACTTAATTCCGCAGTTTTTTGATAGCCTGAATTGCCCGCTTTGGTGTGCTAGTTGCACGCCTCCTGAGGCTCCAAAGTTTGCTTCGAGGACGGAGGCTAGGTAGCTGTCTTTTTTGTCGGCTTCCTCTTTTCTTGTGTTAACGGGGATTCCTTTAGTCCAATAGCTCATGCTTTCGATGCTTTCAGTTGTTGATTTTTCATCGGAGCACTGGGGTTCACTAGACTAGGCTTTTCTTGTTGTATCCTTCCAAGTCCTGAAAGATCCCGATGGGGATCCAGTCTTACGGAAACAACGAATTGCGTTGTAGTTATGTCCGCATCAGCTGTATATTTGCATTTGGAGCTAGCGAAGAGTGCTCGCTTCTTGTTATCTTCAATTTTGGCATTTTTACAGCCTGGGTAGTAGCACTGCGAATCGAAATTGGTATAGTCCGTTATGACTGGAACCCTGGGTTCAATGTTTGACACGTTCTCCCATAATAAAATTCTGTATGTGCACAAATTCTGATAAAGTAACGCCCTATTTGGTTCGTACTGCCGAGCTGCGTTTCGTCCCTTGTGACCAGTTTCAACACTTCTGAGTTGCGTAATCTCTGCGGCGGTAAAGACCTCATGCCTCGTAAGTGCGCATGTTTGGGCTCGACCTCTTTGCCGGAAGTTTGTTTGGTCGAGGCCCAAGTAGTAGATGACGTGGCAATTAGGGTAGTCCCGATGCTGGCGAATGCTCATATGGTTTTATGAATTCGCATGATGATGCATGTCTTCAGCAGATGTAACGGTTTTGCCATGATATGATGCACGTATTCCCTCATTTAAGGAGTTTGTGGGGTTGAAGTTGCGGATTTGTTCAAGCACCCAGCGTTGTATTTCCATGACACCCTCCCTGCTGAGCAGGTCACAGAAAATAGTTGGTAGTTCCCCCCTTATAATCTTTGCATCGCGGGCCATTACCTCCAAATCTGCTCCAACATGAGGTGCAAGTGTGGTTTTATTTATTATCAGCAGGTCTGAATATGTAAGGCCAGGCCCTCCCTTTCTTGGTATCTTGTCTCCCTGGGCCACGTCGATAATGTAGATGGTTTTATCTGCTAAATCAGGTGAGAACATAGCAGTCAAATTATCGCCACCAGATTCGACTAAAATTAGATCTAACTTAGGGAAGTTATCTCTGAGTTCGCGGATCGCTCCCAAATTCATTGAAACATCATCCCTTATGGCAGAATGAGGACATCCTCCAGTTTCGACACCAATTATTTTTTGATTATCGATGATGTTTAGTTTTGAGAGAAACTGGGCATCTTCTTTTGTGTAGATGTCATTAGTTACGATTGCCATGTCTAACTGTGACTGGAGCATTTCGATCAGACGCCTTACTAGCGTTGTTTTGCCTGATCCAACCGGTCCGCCGATTCCGATTCGAACCGGAGCATGTAATTCACTTTGGTATTTGGTTTTAGTGGCAGTCATTTTCTATCCTTTGTTAGCTCTGGAATAGTCTTGGTGAAAGAGATTGATGCTGCATTTGTGACACTTCAATTCCTAAACATAGCGCGGTTATGGTGTTTGGTTTTTGGTCGGGATAGACGCTAGCCAACTTGGTGATTATCGGACTAAGTTTTGACATAAGTTTGAGCTGATCGGTTTGGCCAATTCTTGCATATCTAACTAATACTTGCGTAAGAGCCAGAGCCTGACTTTGAAGGTAGAGCAGCCTGGTGCTATAAAAGTTCCAAGTACGGCGTGAAGCTATAAGACCTACTAGGGTTGCGGGTTCATTGATGGCAAAACTGTCGAGTTTGGCAGCGGTTTCTCCGAAATAATTCTTGGCGGCGGTCAGGATAGCTTTGCAAATTAATAGTGAAGCCGTTCTTGCCTCATGAGTGGGTCTAGAAGCATGCAAGTGGCTATCATTTTTCTCAATTTCTCCAATCGATTTACTACCTTTTGATTCATAAAGTCTCTGCGCTTCAGTCAGCACTACAAGCTCGCCATACCAGAGAGAATAAATCAGATAATTTGTGATCCACACGGCATACGACTCAAGTGTTTTCCCAGTGGAATTGGCTACAAAAGTTTCAAATCCAAAGCTGTGCGAAAAATAGCCAACCGGAAAACTCGAGTCGAAAAAGTAGTGCATCTCCCCGAGTGATGGATCGCAATGATTGATTTCTGCAATCTTAGCCATCAAGTGTTCCTAAAATAGACTGTAACGTTGGGTAAGTGGCAATTTATCTGCCGGGGAGGAAGTTAGCAGCTCTCCGTTTAGCCGGACTTGGTAGGTCAAAGGATCTACTTCAATGTCTGCAATCAAATTGTTGAGTACCATGTCATTTTTCGTAATAGTACGTGTGTTTTTTACGGGTAAGTATTTTCGACGCATGTATCTGGGTAGATTATTTTGGGCGATACTAATGCCGGAAACAAAGCTGACTCCAAGACTACTGGAAGCACTTCCCATTGTTCCAAATTGAGGTTTGTACATCTGCACTTGAGGAGTGGGGATTGAAGCATTGGGATCTCCACTAATTGCATAGGCGATCATTCCGGATTTTATAACAGTCTCAGGTCTGATGCCGAAGAAGGACGGCTTCCATATTACTAAGTCAGCCAACTTCCCTATTTCAATTGATCCCACGTATTCCGATATACCGTTAGCTATAGCTGGATTTATGGTGAACTTTGAAATATACCTCTTGACGCGATAGTTATCTGATTTTTCATTATCCTGGGGCAAGGGCCCTCTCTCGCGTTTCATTTTATCTGCAGTTTGCCAGGTCCTAATCAGGACCTCGCCAACTCGTCCCATTGCCTGGGAATCCGACGAGATTATGGAAATTCCACCTAGGTCATGAAGCACATCTTCGGCAGCGATGGTTTCTTTCCTTATTCTGGAGTCAGCGAAAGCGACATCTTCGGCAACACGCTTATCGAGATGGTGGCAGACCATGAGCATGTCCAGGTGTTCTTCAATGGTGTTAACGGTGTAAGGCCTGGTGGGATTGGTCGAGGAAGGGATGAAGTTTGAGAGGCCAGCTACTTTTATGATGTCGGGGGCATGCCCTCCGCCAGCGCCTTCCGTGTGGAAAGCGTGGATAGTCCGGCCGGCGATTGCATTTATTGTGTCTTGCACGAATCCACTTTCGTTTAGGGTGTCGGTGTGTATTGCTACTTGCACATCCGTTAAGTCGGCAACTTCCAAGCATGTGTCGATTGCTTTTGGAGTTGATCCCCAATCCTCATGTAATTTGAGCCCCATCGCCCCGGAGCTCACCTGTTCCAGAAGTGCCTGGCCAGAAGAAGAGTTTCCTTTGCCGAAAAATCCGACGTTAATGGCCTGGTATTCGAATGCTTCCAGCATCCGGTGAAGGTACCACTTACCTGGAGTGCAAGTTGTGGCATTTGTTCCTGTGGCTGGACCGGTTCCTCCTCCAATCATCGTGGTCACCCCAGAAGTTATGGCAGCTTGTATCTGGTCGGCGGAAATGAAGTGAATGTGGGAATCAATTGCCCCAGCAGTTACAATCAAATTTTCGGCTGCAATGATTTCGGTTGAAGCACCAATTTCTATAGTTACCCCATAGGAGACCTGAGAGTTTCCTGCCTTTCCGATTGCTGCGATCAGGCCGTCTCGGACCGCAATATCTGCTTTGTAAATGCCAGTGTTGTCGATAATTAAGGCATTTGTGACTACTAGATCTGGCGCGCCATGATCCCGTGTGATGGTTGGGTTTTGCCCCATTCCGTCTCTAATGGTTTTCCCGCCACCAAATTTGGCCTCTTCTCCGTAGACTGTTAGATCTTTCTCGACTTCAATAATCAGGTCTGTGTCTGCTAATCGCACTCGGTCACCAGTGGTGGGACCGTAATGGTAGGCATATTCGGCTCTACTAATTGAGATACTCATAGGTTGTGAATTCCATGGTGGTCATGACTAGGGGTACCCCCAGGCTGATCGGCACTAAACTTTATGAGCGATACAATCTTGGTTTGGCCGGGCTCGAATCTAACTGCAGTTCCCGAGGCTATATTAAGACGTTTTCCAATGGCGGTTTCTCTGTTGAATTCAAGGGCTGAATTCGTTTCAAAAAAATGGAAGTGCGATCCTACCTGAATTGGCCTATCGCCACTATTTCGAACTTCTATTGCGAGCGACTCCAGATTCTCGTTGAGAATGATGTCTTCTTCTTTCAAAAATATTTCACCAGGAATCATTTTTATTCCTCTAAAAGTTTTCCAATTATTGAATTGGATTATGGACTGTGACTAGCTTGGTGCCGTCTGGGAATGTGGCTTCTATCTGGATTTCGTCAAGCATTTCAGCAATGCCTTCCATTACCTGGGAGCGGGCCAGGATAGATCTCCCTTCAACCATTAGTTGTGCTACTGAAGCTCCATCACGGGCCCGCTCGAGTATTTGAGCTGATATCAGTGCAACTGACTCTGGGTAGTTGAGCTTTAAACCTCTATTTAGCCGCTTAAGAGCTAGATCAGATGCAACCACAAGCAGAAGCTTTTCCTTGTCTCGTTCAGTTAGAAGCATCGAAACCCCGATTCATTGAAGTGTAACGAAAATCTAATTCCTCTAAATATCTTTATAGTGACTAAGAATTAACATTCGTCAAGTTACAAATGCTGTTAATAAAATGGAAATAATTTCGATTATGCGTGAGATAATTGTCATTGGTATGTACCAATAAATAGTTGTCATGCGTCGTGTCTATTTTCAATATTCTGATTGTAGTGCTTGTCATCTTGGTGAATTACCAGGTTGAGAGCAATATAGGGCTGTTATGCTCATGTGATTATTATGGGAATGGCATATTAGTTAACCGTATGTTTACATTTCTGATGTTATTTCACACAAAAGATCGGCTAAATTTAATAATTAGTTAGTTTGTTTAGTGGTTGTGAGTTGCGAAATGTCCGTAACAATTTAGAAACAAAGGTGTTTGATTTCAC
>JAKBSX010000700.1 GCA_021844725.1 Actinomycetes bacterium
CTGAAAACTAACCCGGGTGAGCTACAGCAAACAGACCGATCCATCATATCTTACGTGCATCAACTTCATCCTCTATTCAAGAAGGGGATCGACGACATAGAGGTAAGCCTAGAGGATGACTTGGGATCAAAGACAATACTGATAGACAATAGGACAGCAATAAAGGTCGATAACCTCCTTGCCCCGCCTACACAGGAAACGGTGGATTTTTGGGGAGTCATTCTACAAGCAGACTTCAGAGCAGATAAAGTGAGCTTTACCCTCCACCGTCCAGATGCGGGACCTGTAACTTGTATCGCCCCTCCGGAAGAAGGTGGTACAGTCCTTGATGGACTAATGCACTTTGTTAGGGTGAGGGGTAAGGCGATAACAGATAGGACAACGGGAAAGATAGAGCAGTTTGATACCGAAAGGATAGAAATTGAAGGAGAAATAGAGCTTCCAGTTTTCGACTCTACATTAGTGGATTCTTTTTGGCGCGGTGGTCGCCTTTCAGACCTCCTGAGTCAGCAGGCTGTACTCGACTATCAGCCTTCTCAAGACGAGCAATGGGAGGCACCTTCAGAGGAGGAGTGGGAGGGTTACTTCACAGAAATAAAGAAGAAAAAAACAGAGAGGCTGTTCTGAGTGTCCGTGAGCTCATCCCCACAAGTAATCCTCTTAGACACAAATGTGTTGTCATATAGGTACGGGAAGCGGCCTGAATTCGAAACGTACAAACATTATCTCATCGGGAAGATACCGGCGATTTCATTCGTCAGTTACGGTGAGGCCCTCGGAGGTGCTAGATGTGCCAAATGGTCGAAGGCAAGGATTAGTGGCTTAGAGAATCATCTTAAATCGTATCTCCTAATTCCTGGAGACATCCAACTGGTAAGGACATATGCTGAAACTAAAGCTGCATGCAGATTCGCAGGTGTCGGAATAGACGACAATGATTGTTGGATCGCGGCGACGGCACTACTTCACCACATCCCACTACTTACTAATGACAGTAATATGCACCGCGTTCCCAAGCTGGTGGTTATTCCTTAGGACCTGACATTTATTGAGTTGGTGGAAATCAAATAAGATAAATGTCAAGGTCTACTTTTTCGGTTTCAGGGAAGCGCTATTGCCCGCGTCCCATAAACAAATGTTTTTGGGACAGGGGGCGTTCCCTGACGGGATTAGGTCTTATTTTCGGCAGCGGGATTTCGTGGCGACCACCTATTAATGAAGAACCACAATATTCTTTGTACCGTGAATCAATGGCTATTTGGTTATTTGAATCAACGCAGTTGTTATTTCTTCTGTGTATAACTGCAGCTTCAATATATCTCTCTGACTGATGTTGCGGGAGTGTGCGATTGCGTTTCGAATAGGCTCCAATTCGTTGAGCTTGAGTGTGAGGCGTTCGCTATTCCCAAATATCTTCTCAAACACTGCATTCCAGTTGTCTCGCCTTGTTATGATTTTTGCGTAGTCGGGGAAATCAATGTAATGTATGACTTGCAGATTGTCTACAGCAGTCCAGGGCCATTGCTTTTCATTTCTTCTCTTCCTGTTTTCGGCGTTTTGCTTCACATCATTCGGAATTCGCTCATTCCACCAGTCAGCAGAAATTTCACTCAACGCTTTCTCAATTGAAATCCTGAGGGAAAACTCGAGATGCTTTAGCGACTCATAAGCGCTCAATTTTGATAAGTGATGTTCCGCTAGAAACTGAGGGATATCGGCGTTATAAATCAAATGAACAGTTGAGACCTCATTGAGAGATGAAACCACATGTGATATTTTCGGGCCTAGTTCTTGCAATGACCTTGCCCTTGCAAATTTGCGACATAGTTCGTTGCTGTTGCCCCCATCCCGGAGCGACGGTTTCACGGAGGATATTTGTGATAGCAATCCAATAATTCTGTCAATGAGATTATCAATCGCTATCGAGATTTGCCTCTGCATGGCATCCGACTGCTGTTTCTGGCTTTGTTTCAAGTAGTTTCTGGTACCGGTTTTTGTGTATTTCCTGACCAGTGTTCCAGAAAAACCAAAGGATTTTGCAATCTCACCTGCTGTCTCGCCTAACACGTTTGGAATCAAACCCTCAACTGCAGACCCTGTAACCTCGCCGATAAGTGTTGTTCTCGGATGTTTCAATTCTTGAAGTTTTTGTCGGATCAACTCTGCTTCCTGGAGAAAACTTCTCATTTGAGTGTTGATTTGTTCCGGAGTTCCTGTAGTGTAAAGCATCATATTCAACTCACACGCCGCATTTCAGTACAGCAACAATCTTTCATAGTTTCACCACCTGCATGAACTGCCTCTGCACTTCTGGCGTGATGACCAGGTAATAGCGCATCGTGGTCAGCACGCTCGAGTGGCCGAGCCTTGCTGAGATTATCGGTATCGGCACGTTATTCTCAAGCAGGTGTATGGCCAGCCCATGACGAAACATGTGTGGATGCACATCAATTCCCGTCGACCGGCCATACTGCCGTACTATCTTCCACCCCTGCACCTTCGAAAAGTCGCAGAGCTTCGCTCCAGGGCTGTAATTCCTGAGATAGTTGCTGACCTCGAGCAGGAGACCATCGTCGAGCGGTATG